>JAZSAR010000221.1:0-4762 GCA_045601965.1 Clostridia bacterium | reverse complement strand
TCTTAAAATAAAAATCTGAGGAGGCATAATATGTTATACAAGGGCAATAAGGAAAAAACTTTATCCCCCGGGCTTTTCAAAAACCCCGGATCAGAATACAGGGGAGCTCCCTTCTGGTCCTGGAACTGTCAGCTTTCCGAGGAAGAGTTACTTCGCCAGATTGAAATCTTCAAGGAAATGGGCTTCGGCGGCTATCATATGCACGTTCGAAGCGGTATGGCAACAAAATATTTAAGCGATGAGTTTATGCATCTTATAAAATCCTGCGTTAAGAAGGGCGAAGAAGAAGGGCTTCTTCCCTGGCTTTATGACGAGGATCGCTGGGCATCCGGTCAGGCGGGTGGCTATGTTACCAAAAATATGAAATACCGTATGAAATACATAGTATTCACTCCTGCCAAAGAGGAATATGTATCCTATGAAGAGGCAATCGAAACCGGTAAACCCTACCTTCTTTCCGCCTATGATGTGGTGCTTAATTCAGACGGTACATTAAAAAGCTATAAAATGATAGATGCCGATGATTCGGCTGAAGGAAAAAAATGGTATGCCTTTGTAAAACATCACTTTGGCGGCGGCTGGCATAATGATCAGGGCTATGTTGACTCTATGAACGATGAGGCTATGGCGGAGTTTATAAACATAACTCACGAGGCATATAACCGCGAAATCGGCGAAAGCTTCGGTAAAACCGTTCACGCCATTTTCACGGACGAGCCCCACTTTGCGGGAAAAGAGGTTTTAGCCTTCTCCCACGAGCCCAAGGCGTTATCCCTTCCCTGGACATATGACTTTGATGAAACCTTTAATGAAATGTACGGCTTTTCGCTTGTTCCCCGCCTTCCCGAGGTTGTGTGGAATCTCCCCGATAACAAGCCTTCCTATGTAAGATACTGCTATCACGACCACACGGCGGAGCGCTTTGCCAATGCCTATGCAAAGCAGATCGGCGTATGGTGTGATGAGCACGGCATAAGCCTTACGGGGCATATGCTATCCGAGCCGCTTTTAAAGACTCAGACAAATTCCTGCGGCGAGGTTATGAGAAGCTTGTCCCATTTCGGAATCCCCGGAATTGATATGCTTTGCGACCTTCGTGAATACACCACCGCAAAGCAGGCGCAGTCCGTTAAAAATCAGTACGGCAGAGAGGCGCAGGTTTCAGAGCTTTACGGCGTAACAGACTGGGACTGCGATTTCAGAACCTATAAAATTTCAGGTGACTGGCAGGCGGCTCTCGGTGTAACGGTGAGAGTTCCCCATCTTTCCTGGGTATCAATGAAGGGTATGGCAAAGCGAGACTATCCCGCAACCTTCAACTATCAGGCACCCTGGTACAAGGAATATCCCTGGATTGAAAACTATTTTGCAAGAGTAAATACGGCGCTCACCAAGGGCAAGGCTGATGTTAAGGTTGCTGTAATCCACCCCGTTGAAAGTGCCTGGCTTGCATACGGGCCCAATGACCTGTCTTCAGACGAAATGACAAAGCTTGAGGCAAATTTTGACAATATCACAGAGTGGCTTCTTTTTGGTCAGATGGATTTTGACTATATTTCAGAATCGCTCCTTCCCACTCAGGCTAAGGAGAGCACGGGCGGACTTAAGGTTGGAGAAATGGAATATGACGCCATCGTGCTTCCCGCACTTAAGACAATAAGAAGCACCACCCTTTCAATCCTTAAGGATTTTGCATCTAGTGGCGGAAAGGTAATAATCGCAGGGGATGCTCCCATCTATATCGACGGTCAGGAAAAGGAAGGCGTAGCTTCACTTACTGCACTTTCTACCAAGGTGGACTTTAACAAGATTGATATCTTAAATGCCTTAAAGGAACAGCGCGACATTGAAATAAGAAAGGATGACGGTGCAAGCTCCGACCGCTATCTTTACAATATGAGAAAAGACGGAGACGTTAAATACCTCTTCATCGCAAACGGAAGAAGAGAGTCTCTCTATAAAAAGGCAAATCCCATATACAGAAAGATTCAGCGTCAGAACTTCCGTGACACCGTTGAAGCTGAAGGCATAAGAGTAAAGATAAAGGGTCACTATAAGCCCGTGCTTCTTGATGCCCTGACCGGTGAAATGAAGGAATGTACCTATGTGGCAAAGGACGGCTACACCGTAATTCCTAAAACCATGTATATTTACGATTCACTTTTATTTATGCTTACACCTTCTGAGGAAGGCTCCTTTACGGAAGAGACAAAGCCTCTTGAATTTGTAAAGGAATTAACCATAAGGGAAAAGGTTTCCTACCGCCGTCACGAGGATAATGTTTATATTATGGACATTGCAACCGCAAAAATGGGCGAAACGGAAATAACAACCCCCGAGGAAATGCTCCGCCTTGATACCGCACTTCGTAAGCCCCTGGGAATCCGCCGTGCGGACGGATGCGGAACACAGCCCTGGGTATATCCCGAGGACAGCAAAAACGAGGAAGTTACGCTTACCTTCAAAGTGGAAAGCGAAATTGACACTCCCTGTTCCATAGCCTTTGAGGAAATGGATTCCCTTAAGGTAAACGGCGAGGAAATAAAAATCGTAAAAGACGGATATTTCGTTGATAAGGATATTCACACCGCAAAAATCCCCATGATAAAAAAGGGAACAAACGAAATTGTGGTAACTGCCCCCATCGGAAAGAGAGTAAGCCTTGAAAACTACTTCCTTATAGGCGATTTCGGTGTTGAGCTTGAGGGTGCAACTAAGACAATCTGCGAAAACAAGGAAAAAATTTCCTTCGGCTCAATCACAAACTACAGAATGCCCTTCTACGGCGGAAACGTTTCCTACTTTGCGGAATTTGACGCAGAGGAAGACTGCAAAGTTGAATTTATCACAAACTACTACAGAGGCGAATTCGTAAAGGTTATCCTTGACGGAGTTGACCTTGGCAACATCGTAATTATGCCCTATAACGTAATGACCGAAATTAAAAAGGGTCATCACAAGGTTGAATTTGTCCTTTACGGAAACCGCTTCAACACCTTCGGCGCACTTCATAATTCCAGCGACGAAATATGGAGAGACCCCGGCTGCTATTATGCTGCGGGCTCCAAGTTTACCTATGACTATATGGTAAAGCCCACGGGAATTATAACATCGCCCATAATAAGATTCTTTAAGTAATAAAAAGTGCCGAAAGCTTCTGCTTTCGGCACTTTTTTTATATGTTATAAACCACATAAGCGGAAGGGATAAATCCCTTCCCTACTTCTTCTTATGCTCTGCGATAAAGTCAGAGGGGGTATATTTTGTAATTTTCTTAAATACCTTGGAAAAATAAAGGGGATCGGAAAAGCCCGATAGGGTGGCTATTTCGGAAATGGACGTTAAATTGTCACGTTCAATTAATGAAAGGGCGTGGTTTATCCTCTTTTGTGCAAGATAGTCCTTAAAGCAAAGCCCCTTTTCCTTGTAAAACACGGCGGAGAGATACTTCGGGGTATAGGAAAAGGTGTATGCCACCTTTTTAAGGCAGAAATCAAGCTCGGTATAGTGGGCATTTATATAGCTGAAAATAAGGCCGTATAAATCCTTGTCCTTAAAATCGGGATTTTTATGCTCCGGTGTTAAAAAGGAAATGGTGTAAAACAGCGTTCCCTTGGTAATGGCGATATAATATGCCTTTCTCGCCCTCTGATGCGAGGAAAACCAGAATTCCTTTAAGGGTGCAAGGTTGTAATATACGGGCTCGTCGGGGGAGATGTTGAAGCTTTTTAGCATTTCAGGGATATGCTCGCCCTTGAAGGATATATGCATATATTCAAAGTCTGAGGAGCCTGAAAGCTCAAAGGTGGTTTCTTCATACACAAAGAAAACACAGCTTTCAAAAAGGGGAAAGCTTTTTTCGTTGAGTGTCAAAGTTCCGCTTCCGTTTGTAACCAGGAAAACCTTGTATTCTTTTGTGAAAAGCGGTTGTTTAAGCTTATGAAACTCCGTCTCATAGATAAAATTGTAAACAGTAAGACTTTCCGAGTAGTCAGGCTCAAGCCCGGGGGTATGAATAAGCTCACTCATAAAACTCACCTCGTGAAAATTATACACCCCTGATATATAAAAATCAAGAAAAAACACCTTTTTTAAGTATAAAAAGGGAATTTTTCCATTTACAAACGAAGATTTTTCCTATACTATGATATATGAGGTGATAAAGGTGAATTATATACCCTACCTGGTGATGCTTGCCTGCGTTGCCACAAGCATAGGTGAAGGACTGGTAGTAAAAAAACACGGCAGCAAATACAGCGGAGGATTTGTTTTCACGGGTATTGTATCTTTGTTTTCCATGGCATTCTTCCTTATAAAGGATTTGCTTACGGACGGCGTTTTTACATTTAAGCCTGAAATCTTAATGTTTTCAATCCTTGGCGGATTTTTATACGGGATGGCATCGGTTCTGACCTATGAGGCTTTTTCCAAAGGCTCATACGCGCTTTCAAACCTAATTTTGTCATATGCACTGGTTTTTAAAATCCTCTACGGGCTTATCATTCAGGGAGAAACCGAGGATTCTTCCGTATTTACATACATCGGCTTTGCTGTCCTTGCCGTTTCCATTTATCTTATAAAGGGCAAGGGAGAGGGCGAAAAAAAGCCTGTTACGCTCTACTGGCTTATCTGCATTATATTATCCTTTGTGGGCTCCGGTATGTACGGCGTGGTGCAGAGAATTCAGCAGAAGGTTTTTTCGGCACAGTATGACAACGAATTTATGGTAATGGCTCTTGGCTTTTCTGCAGTTGCCTTGATT
>JAZSAR010000220.1:0-6402 GCA_045601965.1 Clostridia bacterium | reverse complement strand
GAAGTTGCAGAAAACACAGATGCAGAAGGCATCAAGGTTGGTTTCATCTTCTTACACGATGAAAACTCCACATACGACAAGAACTTCTTAGACGCAGCTATGGCAGCTAAGGAAGCTCTCGGTCTTACAGACGAGCAGGTTATCGTAAAGGTAAACATTCCTGAAGGTAACGAATGCTACGAAGCAGCTGCAGAATTAGTTGATGCAGGCTGTGACGTAATCTTCGCTGACAGCTTCGGTCATGAAGACTTCATGATTCAGGCAGCTAAGGAATTTACTGACGTTGTATACTGCCACGCTACAGGTACAAAGGCTCACACAGAAAACCTTCCCAACTACTACAATGCATTCGCTTCTATCTATGAAGGACGTTACCTTGTAGGTGTTGCTGCAGGTCTCAAGCTTAACGAAATGATTGAAAACGGCGACATCACAGCTGAACAGGCTAAGATGGGTTACGTTGGCGCATTCCCCTATGCAGAAGTTAAGTCTGGTTACACATCCTTCTTCCTTGGTGCACGTTCTGTTTGCCCCTCTGTAACAATGGATGTTAAGTTCACAAACTCCTGGTTTGACATCGCTCTCGAAAAGGAAGCTGCTAACGCATTAATCGCTGATGGCTGCGTACTTATCAGCCAGCACGCTGACTCTGAGGGTGCTCCCAAGGCTTGTGAAGAAGCAGGTGTTCCCAATGTTGCTTACAACTTAGACACAAGAGAATGGGGCCCCAACACAGCACTCGTATCTTCCAAGATCAACTGGCAGCCCTATTTTGAACATATGATCACATCTGTTCAGAACGGTACTCCCATCACACAGGATTTCTGTGGCGGTCTTGAAGAAGGCGTTGTTATGACTCTTGGTCTTAACGAAACAGTTGCTGCAGAAGGCACTGCTGAAAAGATGGAAGAAGTTAAGAACGCTTTAATCGCAGGCGAAATCAATGTATTCGACACAGCTAACTTCACAGTTGGCGGCGAAGTGGTTACATCTTATATGGCCGATGTTGATTCTGATGAAGCTTTCACAGGCGACACAGAAGTTATCATCGACGGCGTATTTGCAGAATCTTCCTTCAGATCTGCTCCTTACTTCGATCTCGATATCGACGGCATCACAATTAAATAAGTTAACGCTTAGTTAAATAAGAGCAAGGGAAACCTTGCTCTTATTTTTTGTCAATAATTGTTGACGAAAAAGGGGGAATCTGTTATAATATAAGCTATATAAGTGTGTATTAATGCGGAGGAGTGATGAAATGAGCCAGGCTGCAATAGAACTTAAAAACATAACCAAAACCTTCGGAAGCGTTGTGGCGAACAAAAATGTAAACCTCACCGTAAATAAGGGGGAAATACTTTCCATTTTAGGTGAAAACGGAAGCGGAAAGACAACCCTTATGAACATGATATCGGGAATTTATTCTCCCGACGAGGGCGAGATTTTCATTGACGGAAAACAGGCGGTAATTTCTTCGCCGAGAGATGCTTTCGACTATAAAATCGGAATGATTCATCAGCATTTTAAGCTGGTAGACGTGTTTGATGCTGCAGAAAATATCATCCTGGGATTAGAGGATGATGGCAAGTTTGATAAGAAGACATATATTGACAGAATAAATGAAATCAACAATCAGTATGGCTTCGAGATGGACCCTGAAAAGAAAATTTATGAAATGTCTGTTTCCGAAAAGCAGACTGTTGAAATCATAAAAGTGCTGTTTCGCGGTGCCGATATTCTTATACTTGATGAGCCTACGGCAGTTTTAACGCCTCAGGAAACCGAAAAGCTTTTTGATGTATTGAGAGTAATGCGCGATGACGGCAAGGCAATTATTATCATAACCCACAAGCTTAACGAGGTTATGGAAATTTCCAACCGTGTTGCGGTACTTCGCAAGGGCGAATACATAGGAACTGTTGAAACTAAGGACACTAATGAAACTGAGCTTACTGAAATGATGGTTGGTAAAAAGGTAAGCCTCAATATCGAAAGAAAAGAGCCTGAGAATACCAGCGAGCGTCTTGTGGTAAAGAATATCAACTGCAAAAGCAGAGAAGGCGTAAAGCTTCTTGAAGATATTTCCTTTACTGCAAATTCGGGAGAAATTTTAGGTATTGCGGGCATTGCGGGAAGCGGACAGAGAGAACTTCTTGAGGCCATAGCAGGTCTTCAGCATATGGAAGCAGGATGCATTTTATATAATGATCCGAAAACCGGTGCGGTTGAAGATTTAAGGGATAAAACCCCTGTTGAGATAAGGGAAATGGGCGTAAGACTTTCCTTCGTTCCCGAGGACAGACTTGGAATGGGACTTGTGGGAAATATGGACATTATTGATAACGTAATGCTGAGAAGCTATAAAAAGGGAAAGAGCGTTTTCCTTTCAAGAAAGGCACCAAAGGATCTGGCTGAAAAAATTATAGACCAGCTTGAGGTTGCAACTCCCGATGCCAACACTCCTGTAAGAAAGTTATCCGGCGGTAACGTTCAGAAGGTTTTGGTTGGCAGAGAGATTGCATCAAGCCCCACAGTTTTAATGGTTGCATACCCTGTAAGAGGTCTTGACATAAACTCCTCCTACACCATATACAATCTTTTAAACGAGCAGAAGGAAAAGGGCGTTGCGGTTATATACGTTGGTGAAGACCTTGACGTACTTTTAGAGCTTTGCGACAGAATTATGATTCTGTGCGGCGGTAAAATAAGCGGTATTGTTGATGCGAGAACCACAACAAAGGAAGAGGTTGGACTTCTTATGACAAAACTTGACGGAGGTGAAGGAAATGAGTAATGTGAAAAATCATCACGAGAGTGCATTTCATATTTCAAAGCGTGATGATATGCCGAAAGTAAAGGCGGTGGCGGTAAGAGCCATAAGCATTCTTATTGCCCTTTTAGTATGTGCCGTTGTTATTGTGCTTTTGTCAAAGCAGAATCCCATTAAAGTTTTCGGAGTAATGTTTGAAGGTTCCTTCGGAACTTCAAGAAGGCTCTTGAAGCTTTGTCAGAATATCGCAATGTTACTTTGTATTTCCCTTGCGGTAACACCTGCTTTTAAGATGAAATTCTGGAACATCGGTGCTGAAGGACAAACTCTTGTAGGCTGTCTTGTATCGGCAATTATGATGCTTTATTTCGGACAGACTATGCCTTTATGGATTCTCCTTCCCTTAATGCTTATCGTAAGTATACTGGCAGGCGTAATATGGGGCATAATTCCTGCATTTTTCAAGGCAAACTTCGGAACAAACGAAACACTTTTCACCCTTATGATGAACTACGTTGCAACCCAGGTTGTATCGGTGTTCATTGCGGTTAAGGTTAAGTCAGGTTCCCAGGTTATGGGCGTTATTCAGGGCGGATGGATGCCCAAGCTTTTCGGAAAGGACTATCTTATAAACATTATAATAGTTCTTCTTCTGACAGTAGGAATGTATATCTATTTCAAATATTCAAAGCACGGCTATGAAATTTCCGTTGTAGGTGAAAGTGAAAACACCGCACGCTACATAGGTATAAATGTTAAAAAGGTTATTATGCGTACAATGGCGTTATCCGGCGGTCTTTGCGGTGTTGCAGGCTTTTTGCTTGTGGCAGGCGAGCATCACACCGTTGCGACAGATACAGTCGGCGGTATGGGCTTTACCGCAATTATGGTTTCCTGGCTTGCTAAATTCAATCCCGTAGTAATGATGCTTGTATCCTTCCTTATTGCTTTTATGGAAAGCGGTGCGGGTGAAATTGCAACCCAGTGCGGCCTTAATCATAGTATTGCCGATATTCTTACCGGTATAATCATTTTCTTCATCATCGGAAGCGAATTTTTCGTGCAGTATAAAATTAATTTCCGTCAGAAGCATAAGGAGGCGTAAAAATGTTTGCAATAATAATAAATAAAGCAATCGTGCAGGGTATTCCTCTGCTTTTCGGCTCCACAGGCGAAATCATAACGGAAAAATCGGGTAATCTTAACTTAGGTATCCCGGGAATTATGTATGTAGGCGGAAGCGCCGGTGTACTTGGTGCTTACCTTTATGAGCGAAGCTGTATGCTTTCGGGAACTACACCAAGTGGATTCTGGTGCATACTTATCCCCCTTCTTTCATCCCTTTTAGGCTCTGCACTTCTGGCTCTTATCTACAGCTTTTTAACCATAACCTTAAGAGCAAATCAGAACGTAACAGGTCTTGCACTTACCACCTTCGGCGTAGGCTTCGGTGACTTCTTCGGCGGCTCTCTTACAAAGATTTTCGGCGAAGGCGGAAACCTTAACGTAAAAACCACGGCGGACTATTTCAAGGTAACGCTTCCCTTTGCGGATGACCTCGGAGCTTTCGGAACAATTTTCTTTTCCTACGGATTTTTAGTGTATGTGGCAATAGCAATCGCGCTTATTTCTGCATATATCTTAAAGAAAACAAGAATAGGTCTTCATCTTCGTGCGGTTGGCGAAAACCCTGCAACGGCAGATGCGGCAGGCATCAGCGTTTCAAAGTACAAGTATGCGGCAACCATCATAGGCGGCGCAATAGCGGGTCTCGGCGGACTTTACTTTATTATGGACTATACCGGTGGCTCCTGGACAAACGGTGGCTTCGGGGGCCGCGGATGGCTGGCAATAGCTCTTGTAATTTTCGCACTCTGGAAGCCTAACGTAGGTATACTCGGCTCCATCATTTTCGGTGGACTTTATATCGCCAGCGTTTATATCCAGGGTCTCGGAAATGCATCAAAGGAAATGATAAAGACGCTTCCTTACCTTGTAACAATCGTTGTTCTTATTATAACAAGTATGAGAAATAAAAAGGAAAATCAGCCTCCTCAAAGCTTGGGACTTCACTATTTCAGAGAAGAAAGATAAAAAAGTTGCTGTGGCTTTGCCACAGCTCCTTTTTCATTTTGCCAGAAGATTCTTTGCAGAAAAGGCGTTTTCGGTATCACGCTGCCGCTTTCTGTATTCCGATGGGGTAAGACCGTAAAACTTGCGGAATTTTCTTGAGAAATAACAGGGATCATCGTATCCCAATGAAGAGGAAATATCTCCCACATCCATATCTGTTTCGCTGATTAATTTTCCGGCTTTTCTCATTGAAAGGTCGGTTGCATACTTAAGGGGAGAAAGCCCCGTAACCTCTTTGAAAAGATGGATGAAATAATAGGCATCAATTCCGCAGAGGGCGGCATATTCTTCGTTGGTCTTATGGGGGAAGGAATTGTTTTCTATCTCCCTTAAGGCAGGAAGAAGCTTTGCATATTTTGCGGATTTCTTGCTTTCGTTTTTAATTTCCCTTGAAAGGAAGGTCATATAATCAAGGAAAATGGAAACAGCCTTAAGCTCATAGCAGGGCTTTTGGCGGCGTATTTCCTCTATCATCGAATGTATATAGGTGATAGCGGTGCTGTTTACCTGCGTGTGGAAAATTTTAAGGGGAGAAAAGCCGGTGGTTTCAACAAGCTCGGAAGATGCATGGCCTGTAAAATGCACCCAGGCGTAGCTTGTAAGCTCGGCAACGCAGCGGTATCTCTGAAGAGCTCCGGGAGGGTATATGATAATATCCCCGGGAGTGAGATAAGAAACTGAACCGTCGGCAAAATGGTGTTCCATCTTGCCCGAAAAAACGTAAATTATCTGCCAGTCGGGAAGTCCGTTGGGGCGGTTTGTTCCGTAGGTTTTTGAAATCATATCCTTATAGTAGCCGGTATTGTTTATGTGCAGAAATTCGTCAGAGGCATTGTGGATGCCGCTGGAATCTGTGCCGTAGTAGGCGGATTGGAAAAGCATAGGGGTCTCCTTCATAATACAAAATTGCTTTTTTATGGGATTTTCAAAGCTGAAAAGTACATTTTAGCATATTATAGCACAGTTTTTTGAAAAAAGCAATATTGTCCTATATTTAATCGCAATTTTGTTCATTGACTAAGTTTTTTATGTGTGTTATTATAATTAAAAGAACCTTAAATGCAAAAGGAGGATAAATATGAAAAGGTTTTTATGTATTTTACTTGCTCTGGTTATGCTCTCGGGTATGATTACGGTTGCGTCGGCGGCGGATATCACACTTACCGCGGCAGACGTTGTCGAAAAGAGTGAAAGCGGCGTAGTTGTTGACGGAAGCATAAAAGGCTGGAAGGACGGCGGCTATGTGGGCTTTAAAGTAAAAATGGATGGTATTAAGTCCATTTTAATGGAGGTTTCCACCGTTATCGTTGACTGGACAAACGGCGAGGCTTTCAGAATAAGACTTGATAATCCTAAAAACGGTGAGTTTTTAGGCTATATGCTTATAAATAAAAACGGCACCAATACATATAAAATGCCGGTTGAAGGAACCTTCACGGGAGAGAGAATGCTCTACATCGTGCAGAACTATCATATGCAGGGACACGTTGATATAAAGA
>JAZSAR010000219.1:0-6154 GCA_045601965.1 Clostridia bacterium | reverse complement strand
GCGGCCTTGGTGACGTAATTGAAGCACTTCCGTCGGAGCTTTCAAAGAATCCAGAATACGAAGTTTCGGTTGTGCTCCCCTACTATAAATCACTTAAGGAAAACCCCGACTTCAATCCCGAATTTATAAAAAGCTTTTATGTTTCCATTGCTCACAGGGATACCTATGTCGGCGTATTCACCCTTAAGAACAAAAATGTCACCTATTATTTTATTGACAACGAGTTTTATTTCCTTCGTGATGGTGGCTATTATGGTCATTTTGATGACGGTGAGCGTTTTGCCTATTACTCAAAGGCAATTCTTGCCTCCTTTGCCGAAATCGGATATTTCCCCGATATCATTCACTTAAATGACTGGCAAACGGCAACGATTCCCGTTTTCTTAAAGGCGTGCTACTCTCACATAGAAGCATATTCCAAAATAAAAACTGTGTTCACTATCCATAATATTGAATATCAGGGCAGAATGCCCATGGAATTTTCCGAAAACATTATGGAGCTTTCGGGCGAATGGAAAAATGTTTTGACCTATGACGGTGCCATCAACTTTATGAAGGGCGCAATCGTGGCAGCAGACAAGATAACAACGGTTTCAAGGACATATGCCCACGAAATAAAATACGCTTACTTCTCTCACGGGCTTGATCCCATTTTAAGAGAGAACGAATACAAGCTTACGGGTATTGTAAACGGAATAAATACCGAGCTTTTTAATCCCAAGAATGACAAAAACATTCCCAAGAAGTTCTCCCCCACCAATCCTTCCGGCAAATACATCTGCAAGGAAGAGCTTCAGAAGGAATTAGGGCTTGAAGTAAGAAGCGACGTTCCCATAGTTTCTATGGTTACCCGTCTTGTTTCCCATAAGGGACTTGAGCTGGTTGAATGCGTGATTCACGAAATGATGAAAAATGATATTCAGATGGTGGTGCTCGGAACGGGAGATTCCCGTTTTGAAGAAATGTTCCGCTTTGCGGAATATTACTACCCCGGTCGCCTGAAAGCATTAATCACCTTCAACAGTGCTCTGGCAAGCCGTATTTATGCGGGAAGCGATTTATTCTTAATGCCTTCAAAGAGCGAGCCCTGCGGACTTTCACAGCTTATCGCAATGCGCTACGGTACAATTCCGATAGTCCGTGAAACAGGCGGTCTTTTTGATACGGTACCCGCACTTAACACAGAAACCCTGGACGGAAAGGGCTTTACCTTTAAGCTTTTCAATGCTCACGATATGCTTAATGCAGTAGAGCGTGCGGCAGAATTCTGGCGCGATGAAGCCAAACGCGAAAAGCACATAAAGACCCTTATGAAATATGACTCAAGTTGGTCTGAGCCCGTTAAGGAATATGGAGCAATTTATAAGTCATTAGTGTAACTCATGAAAAAACTTGCTATTAATAATCAATAAAGGACGATATCAATGAACTTGAAAAAAGACGAATTTAAGAAATTGCTTGAATCTGAATCCTTAAGAGGTTCGGGCTGCAGCCTTTCCGAGGCTTCAAAAATCCAGGTGTATAAGACACTTTGCACCGTTCTTCGTGACCTGCTTGCGGAAGAGCGCAAAAACTTCTCCGACGAGGTTACCGCAAAGGAGAAAAAACAGGTTTTCTATATGTCAATGGAATTCCTTGTTGGAACCTCCCTTCACAATAACCTCTTTAATATGGGGCTTGAGGCAAAGGCAAAGAGCATCCTGGCAGGTGTAGGAATTGACCTTGCCGAGCTTTACGAAATGGAGCCGGATGCAGGTCTCGGCAACGGCGGCCTCGGCCGTCTTGCTTCCTGCTATATGGATTCAATGACAACATTAGGCCTTCCCGGAACAGGCTTTTCCATCCGCTATGAATTCGGTATATTCCGTCAGAAAATAGTTGACGGCTGGCAAATGGAATTTCCCGATGACTGGCTTTCTCTCGGAGATTCCTGGCTCCGCCCGAGACAGGATGAAGCCTTTGAAGTAAAATTCGGTGGCGAGGTTAAAGAATGGTTTGAAAACGGAAACTTCAAGTCAGAGCATGTAAACTATAACTCCGTAATGGCTGTTCCTTACGATCTCTTTATATCGGGCTACAATTCAAAGGCGGTTAACCCCCTTGTACTCTGGAGTGCAAAATCCCCCTCTTCCGCATCCATTGACCTTAACTATTTCGTGCGCGGAGAGCATCTTAAAGCTCTCGAGAGAAACACAATGGCGGAAGTTATAAGTAAGGTTTTATACCCTGCCGATGACCACATTGAAGGCAAGCGTTTAAGATTAAAACAGCAGTACCTTCTTGTTTCCGCATCCCTTCAGAGCATCCTTAAAAACCATATGAAGAATTACGGAACTCTCCGAAATCTTCCCGATAAGGTTGCTATTCACATCAACGATACTCATCCCGCACTTTGCGTGCCCGAGCTTATGAGAATATTGATGGACGAATATTCCTTCGGATGGGATGAGGCGTGGGATATTACCTGCCGTACACTTTCTTACACCAACCACACCGTTATGAGCGAGGCACTTGAGCGTTGGCCCGAGCATCTTTTCTCCGAGCTTCTTCCGAGAGTTTATAAGATTGTTGTTGAAATCAACCGCCGTCTTACATCCGGGCTTTATGAAAACTATCCCGGTGACGTTGCAAAAATTGATTATATGGCGGCAATTTCAAACGGTGAGGTTAAAATGGCAAACCTTTGTTTAGCCGCCTGCCATAAGATAAACGGCGTATCAAAGCTTCACTCCGAAATCTTAAAGGACAGCATCTTCCACGACTATTATGCCTTAACGCCTGACCGTTTCACCAACGTAACCAACGGTATCGCCTACAGAAGATGGCTCTGCCAGGCAAACCCCGGTCTTACCGCACTTCTTAAAAACTTGATTGGTGACGGCTTTATGAAGGATGCAAATAAGCTTGAAGACCTTTTATCCTTCCGTGAGGATGCAACAGTTCTTGCTTCACTTCGTGAGGTTAAGCGTGCAAACAAAATTCGTCTTGCAAACTATATTTCAACGGCAAACGGCATAAATGTTGATCCCGATTCAATTTTTGACGTGCAGATAAAGAGACTTCACGAATATAAGAGACAGCTTTTGAATGCACTTCAGATTATCCATATGTATCGTATGATCAAGGAAAATCCCGAGCTTGATATTCCTCCCCGCACCTTTATCTTTGCAGCAAAGGCATCCAGCGGTTATTTTATGGCAAAGCAGGTTATAAGACTTATCTGTGCCATTGCCAATACTGTTAATGCCGATCCCGTTGCAAGAGAGAAAATAAAGGTTGTATTCTTGGAGGACTACAAGGTATCCTTAGCCGAAATCATCATCCCCGCTGCTGAAATTTCTGAGCAGATTTCCATCGCCGGAAAGGAAGCATCGGGTACCGGTAATATGAAGCTTATGATTAACGGTGCCGTAACCCTCGGTACGCTTGACGGTGCAAATGTTGAGATTCACGAGCAGGTGGGCGACGACAATATGTTCCTCTTCGGTCTTAAGGCTCCCGAGGTTGAAGAGCTCTGGAGAAAGGGCTACGATCCCTTAAGCTATGTAAGACGTGACAGAGAGCTTTCTGCAATTCTTGAAATGCTCACAAACGGCTCATTCGGTTCAAACTTTGACGATATTGTAAAATCTCTCCTTACAAATTCCTTCGGAACAGCCGATGCTTATATGACTCTTGCCGACTTCGGCGACTATGCAAGAGCGCAAGGATTGGTTTCCGAAACCTATAAGGACAGAGAGAAATTCACCAAGATGTCCCTTACCAACATTGCAAAGGCGGGTATATTCTCAGCCGACCGTGCAATAGGAGAATACGCTAAGAACATCTGGTACATGAAATAAGTTATTTAAGGCGAGGGGATTTCCCCTCGCCTTAATGAAAGTGAGACAATATGCGCATTTTATACGACAGTAAATCAGAACTTCATAAAAAGCCCTTCGGTTGCCTTAAGGAAAATGAGGAGTGCACAATCACCATCCACATTCCCGAAAGCTGCAAAACGAAAAAGGCATATCTTTTAATAGAATCGGACGAAGGAATGAAGTTAAATCTTCCCCTTTCCCTTATAAAGACGGAGGCTTCCTACGAGCATTATTCCGAGACCTTTTCTCTTTATAAAACGGGGCTTTACTTTTACCACTTTTTAATAGAAACGGAATGTTCAACCTTCCACCTTTATAAATGCGGTGACTGTGACACCAATATGGAAGCGGGCGCATCCTGGCAGTTATCCTGCATTCGGCCTGATTTCACCGTACCGGAGGATTTCAAGGGCAGGGTTTATTATCAGATTTTTCCCGACCGTTTCTATAAGGAAAGAATCCTTCCTGCCACGGATAAGAAAACGCCCTATCATCTCCACGATAATGAAGGTGACATTCCCGTTTTCCTTCCTGATGAAAAGGGTATAATCCAGAATAACGACTTTTTTGGCGGTAACATAGAAGGCATAATAAAAAAGCTCCCCTATCTTAAGGATTTAGGGGTAGGAGTAATTTACTTAAACCCGATTTTTTCGGCATATTCCAACCACCGCTACGATACATCGGACTATAAGAAAATCGATCCGCTCCTGGGTACGGAAGAGGATTTTAAGCTTCTTTGCAAAGAAGCTCACGAACTTGGAATTAAGATACTTCTTGACGGGGTATTTTCTCATACGGGCTGCGACAGCGTATATTTCGATAAATACAACCGCTATGGCAATGGCGCCTATCACAATCCCGATTCGCCCTACAAGGACTGGTATCAGTTTAATGATTATCCCGATTCTTACACCTCCTGGTGGGGCATTGACACTCTCCCTTGTGTAAACGAGCTTTCCGAATCCTTCCTTAATTATATTATAGAAGATTCTGACAGCGTAGTTGCCCATTGGCTTAATTTGGGTGCTGACGGATTCCGCCTGGACGTGGCAGATGAGCTTCCCGATGAATTTATCATAAAGCTAAGGAAAAGAGTAAAAGAGATAAAGCCCGATGCTTTGGTGCTTGGTGAAGTGTGGGAGGATGCATCAAACAAGGTGAGCTACAGCGTAAGGCGACGCTATTTCACCGCGCCGGAGCTTGACTCGGTTATGAACTATCCTTTCAGGGATGCAATACTTTCTTTCGTCAAGGGAAATATGGGGGCAAGGGATTTTGCCGCATCGGTTATGACCATATGCGAAAACTATCCAAAGGATGTTTTAGACGCCTTAATGAACAGCCTTTCAACCCATGATACGCCGAGAATTTTAACCCTTCTCTCCGATGCTCCCTATATGGATAAAAGAGAAGAAAGAGCTTTCTTCCGCCTTTCGGGCAAAATGAAGGAGACGGCTGTCAAACGTCTTAAAACAGCGGCATTTTTGCAGTTTTGTCTTCCCGGTTGTCCCTGTATCTACTACGGTGACGAAGCCGGTATGGAGGGATACAAA
This sequence comes from Clostridia bacterium, assembly GCA_045601965.1. GTDB lineage: Bacteria > Bacillota > Clostridia > CAKSNL01 > HGM11501 > HGM11501. The sequence goes on along the minus strand of JAZSAR010000219.1, from coordinate 735 downwards.
GATCCCTTCAACCGACGCACCTACCCCTGGGGACAAGAGGAAACAGAATTGCTGGAGCATTACCGTATTCTTGGGCAGCTGCGCAAAAACCATCCGGCACTGTGTAACGGTAATACAGAATTTTTCCAGGCACAGCAAGGTCAAATCGGCTACAGCCGCAGTTTTCAGAATGAAAAAATCCAGATTTATGTAAACCGTTCCAGCAATCCATGGCGCATCCCTGCCGGTACAGTTTTGCTGTCACAAAAGGTCACGTCTGTTGCTCCGCAATGGTTGCAGGTGGACCCCATGGGTTGGTGTATTGTGAGATAAGAAAGGAGTAGCGATGGAAAGAGAAACAGTAATCAGCGGTTATTGCCGTCAACTGGATGGCAGCCGCATCGTATGTGTAGAGGCAGATGAGAACCAACTAACGGATGTTGACTGCCTATTTACAAGCTGCCCCTACGTCCCCGCCTGCCCCATAGCCACAAAAATCAATTCCTTCTTGGAAAACAAATAAGAAATACCGACGGGCTGAACCATCACAGTCCGTCGGTATTTTCATAATTGCATACCTGCTTTTTCTTTTTTTCTCAGATATCTCTTCAGGAAGAACGCGACACCCTTTTCTGTCAGATTGATCATCAGAATCAAAAGAGACACCAAAGCCGTTCCCTCTATAAAAGACTGACTCTCCAATTGTGGGATCAACAATGCCAGCGGCATCGTTCGGAAATTCACCAGGAAGGAAAC
>JAZSAR010000218.1:0-3736 GCA_045601965.1 Clostridia bacterium | reverse complement strand
GGTGTTGAGCCCACATTCTACAACTATTTCGGTGACTATGAGCGTGATGAGATTGGCTACAGAAACTACGAAACAGGAGAGCACTACGTTTATAAAACAGAGGTTGTAAATTCAATTAAAGAATCAAAGGTTGCAAGAGACGGCGAAAGCTTCTATTTCTATGTAAAGTGCGAAAAGGCTGTTGATGATACAAAGTCCGGCTTTATGAACATTTATATCAATGCAGACAGAAACTATGCTACAGGCTGGGAAGGCTATGACTATGCCGTAAACGTGTCAGGCAAGGGTAAGGTTTCTCTATTTAACGGAAAAGACTATACACTTTCAGACATAGGCGATGCTGAAATAAAAATCCTCGAAGATACAGTTATCATAAAGGTTTCAAAAGCATTAATCGGTGAAACTGATGTAGCCGACTTTGAATTTAAAATTACCGACAATATCGTATGCGGCGGCGATTTGCTTCTTTTCTACACAGAAGGAAACTCCGCCCCGGTTGGAAGATTTAACTATCTTTATACCGAAATTCCCGCCAAAGCTTTAACAAAGGAAGAAAGAGCGGCTCTTTCAGATACCACCGTACTTAAGGCGGGCAGTAACAAAATGATAGTTGACGGTGCCAAGATGAACGTTTACGAAAAGGATACAAGAGTAAAAGCATTTTCCGAAAACGGCACATTGTATGTTCCGCTTGTTGCCCTTGACGACATTATGGGATGGGGCGAAACAAAGGCAACCTATGACTATAAAAAGAATGTAATTTACATAAAAACCCACGAGCTTACGAATAACGAGATAACAGATTATCAGTGGATTTACACCTATCTCGGAACATATACAGCATCAATTGACGGAGAGGATACGGCGCTTACAAATCCCACTAAGGCGGTTGACGGAGTGGTTTATGTTCCTCTTACAATCCTTTCAGAGTGCTTCGGATGGAGCATATCGGATCTTGGCGACGGCGCCTTTGCCATAAGTCAGAGAACGGCAAACGTTGATGCGGCAAAAGCCGTATTAAGCCATTTAAATTAAGGAGGGGTAATGATGAAGAAAATATTAACACTTGTACTTGCCCTTTTAATGGCATTTTCTGTTACTTCCTTTGCAGAAGAGTTTATTGATAAAGACGGTATGACAGCCTCAGCCTCAAGCGTATGGAGAGACCTTAATGCAGCATCGAAGGCAGTTGACGGAAAGCTGGACGCCTCCTGGCACTCTCATCCCGATGATAAGGATAAGTTCCCCGTTACACTGGATGTCAATTTCGGAAGCGAAAAGACAGTATCGGGAATCCGCTATTATGCGAGAGTTGACGCTGAAGGAAACATCAACGGCGTATGGACAAATTTTGATGTTGAAATAAGTAATGACGGTGTAAACTTTGAAAAAGCAGTAACTGGCCTTTCCGTTAATGCAGTGAAGGAGCCTCAGGATGTTCCCTTCGGTAAAAGCGTAAGCGCAAAATATATGCGCTTTACCATAAACGAGGGAAGCAAGGGCTATGCAACCTGTATGGAGCTTGAATTTATGAAGGGCGACGAAGCAGGAGCGCAGACGACGGCACCCGCTGCTGCGGGAACTTCAGTCAATAAAGAAGCGATTAAGGCTTCTGCCTCCAGCGTATGGAGAGATCTTAATGCGGCATCGAAAGCCGTTGACGGAAAGACTGATACCTCCTGGCACTCTCATCCCGATGATAAGGATAAGTTTCCCGTTAACTTTGACTTGGACTTCGGAAACGAAGTAACCTTAAGCGGAATAGTTTATCACACAAGAGTGGATGCTGAAGGAAACATCAACGGCGTATGGTCAGATTTCGACGTTGAGATAAGTAAGGACGGGGTTAATTACGAAAAGGCGGTAACGGGTCTTTCTGCAAAGGTGCAAAAAGAGCCTCAGGAAATTTTGTTCGGCAAAAATATTACTGCAAGATATGTCCGCTTTGCCATAAATGAAGGCAGTAAAGGCTATGCGACCTGTATGGAGCTTGACTTTATTATGGGCGAAGGCGTGGGCGAAAAGCCTTCGGGAAATGCGACAGCTGTGCCCTCTGCAACAGAATATGTCAGCAAAAAGGACTGGAAGGTTTATTGCTCAAGCTCTTTCAAGGGCAAAAATGCAGAATATATGATAGATAACAATATCACTACATTCTGGCATTCAAATTATTATACTGCGGACAATAAAACCATCGACGGTAAGGACGAGCCCCCTTATTATATAAGCTTCGTTCTTCCTTCTGAAACAGTAATCTCGGGCTTTTCCTACGTTCCGAGGCAGGATGCGATTGATACAGGAAAGGTTAAGGCATACGAAATTTATGCCGCATCGGGAAAAGAAGGAAATGCACTCAAAATAAACGAAGGCGAAATAAGTGTCGGCAAGGAAGAAGTAAAGGTTGATTTCGGCTTTTCCGTAAAGGCACAGAGTATAATTTTCGTAATTAAGGAAAGTGTATCATCCTTTGGTACCTGCGCGGAATTTAATCTTATTACGGGAAATGCTGCATCAGCCAAAGCACCTGCTGATGTAAAAACAGGAGATGCCACCCTTAAGGTTGGCTACGGCACAGCTTACGGCATGGAAGAAGTAAAAAAGGAAAGTGCATATTATGAGGATAAAAACTTATGGAAGATAGAAGCCTCCTCGCAGAGACTTCCTCACTATCCTGCAACCAAGGCGATTGACGGAAATACAGCAACCTACTGGCATTCTGACTTCACCGATGACGGCGGAGCAAAGGTAGTAAGTATGGTTAAAGGCCCTCACACTCTTGATATAACCTTCCCCGATTTAAGAGCGGTTTCCGGCGTTACCTACACACCCCGAAAGGGACACAGCGCAGGCATAATAACCGGCTATGAGATTTATGCTGCGGAAAGTGACAATTCCGAATGGATAAAAATCGAAGAAGGAAGCTTCAAAAACGATTCTGCCATAAAGGAAGTTCATTTTTCCGCAAACGTAAAAATGAAAAAGCTCCGATTCAGGTCCGTAACATCCGTAAGCGATTACGGCGTATGCGCCGAGCTTGATGTAAGACCTGAAAATGTAAACCTTAAGACAATGGAAAGCATAAATGAGTTTGTTTCCTACAATAAGGAAAACAAGCTTATCAAAATTCCCGAAACGGCAATTATAAGTGCCGACGCTTCAAGTATATGGAACGAAAACAACGGCACCAACTTCCTTTTTGACGGTGCGCCCTCCCGTGCGTGGCACTCAGATCCCGGAGATAAAGGAAAATTCCCCATAACGCTTTATCTGGAGCTTGACGACGTGTATGAAATTCCCGCAATGGACTATTATGCAAGAGTTGACGGTGAAGGAAATATCAACGGCGTATGGCTTTCCTACAGCATCTGGACAAGTGAGGACGGGGAGGAGTATATCCCTGCGGCTGAAAACTTAAGCTTTGAAGTAACCGACAAGGTTCAGCGCGTCACATTTGATGTGCCATTAAAGGCAAAGTTTATTGAAATTGAGATAAACAACGGAAGCAAGGGCTATGCAACCTGCGGTGAGCTTGTTCTTTACGAAAAGTCGGGTAGTATGGAAGAAAGAAAGAGCAGTAATTATTACACCCTTCAGATTGGAAATAAAACCGTTACAAGCGTTAAAAACAATGAAGAGACAGCGAAGGAAATAGACGTTGCCCCCTTCATTGATGACGGAAGAACAATGATTCCCTTAAGAGGATTACTTGAGGAAATGGGTGCCGAAATCACCTGGG
>JAZSAR010000217.1:0-6479 GCA_045601965.1 Clostridia bacterium | reverse complement strand
CCGCAAGGGCGTAAATAAGTATCGGCTTATGCACTCCTTTAATATTAAGGCTCTTTCTCGACAGCATATAGGCAATTATTATGCCGATTATACCAAAGGGCAAAAGGAAGAAAATGTTAGGATCATAAAAGCTTCCGAAGTAAAGATAGCTTGCCATTCCCGTAAAGAGTGCCACTGTGTAAATAAATACAGGTCTTGTTTCCGTAAAGGCACAAACCTCTCCGTAACACTCAAGCCTTCTTATTTTATAAAGGAAATATCCTGCGAGTAAAAGCACAGCAATTAATGCCAGATAAATAAGAACCTTCCATGAAAGGATTTTTACCATTGAAAGGTAAAATACATCCGCTGTGAAAAATTCATTATCTGCCTCAAAGCCGTAAACGTGAGCTTCGCAGAAAGCTTTTATAAATCCTTCAAGTGCTACGGGAATTGCAGCGAAGCAAAGAGTAAGTACGGTGCAGGCAACGCTTGAACCCGTCAGCATCTGGGTAAATGCAGTAAGTGCTATTATAAGAGCAGAATATGTTATGTATATCGCAAGAAACTTAAATGCAACAACAGGAGAAATACTTTTTGCCACATTGTCATTAAAGCGGTATATCAGAATCATAATTGTATTTATGATACCTGATGATGCACACAGTATAAACGCCGAGATGAGATGCGAAATATACTGCTTTTTTCTTGTATTGGGAAACGCGTGGGCAAATGCCGTCTGCTCCGATTTATTAAGATATGAAAATACCGCCACGGTTGTAAGAAGACTGAAAGCCATTCCCACAAACATTGCTATATAATAATCATTCGGGATTCCGAAGGCTGCACCGTAATAACGGTCGCCCCACCTATAACGATCCATCACAATAAATGTGCCGAGAAAGAAGGTCACAAGGGTATTAAGTGCCGCAAGATACCAGAAGCGCTTCAAGTCGCTTTTTATGATGCTTTTATTAAGAAATGACATTTTTGACAACATAGCCCATACCTCCCAGTTCGTAAATAAATACTTCCTCCAGCGTAAGGGGCAGAATATCCATAATAACAGGATTGTACTTTTCTGCCTTTTCCTTTATTTCGTCCGCCTGACCTCTTACGATAAGCAGGCTTACACTTCCCATCCTGCTTTCATTAAGCACGGTAATTTCCGACTTGAATTCCTCAGGTATTTCACCTTCGAAGGCAATCTGAAGCTTATGTATATTGCCCTTCACATCGTCTAAGGATTTTTCTATTACTACCTTGCCCTCGTGCATAATACCAACGTGGTCGCACACATCCTCAAGCTCACGCAGGTTGTGGCTTGAAACCAAAACTGTCATATTCCCCTCTGCCACCTTTTCAAGCACCACGCTCCACATAGCTTTTCGCATTACCGGGTCAAGTCCGTCAACAGGTTCATCAAGTACAAGTAATTCAGGTCTGCAGGAAATTCCTATCCAGAATGCAGCCTGCTTTTTCATGCCCTTTGAAAGCCTTTTAAGCTTTGCTTTTTCATTAAGTCCGAAAACATTCTTTATTCTTTCATACTCTTCCCAGCTGAAGCTTTCGTATATTCCCGCATAATACTTTGCCATATCGCGGATTGTATAGCCCGGGAAAAAGTATAAATCATCGCCTATGTAAACTATTTTCTGCTTTATAGCATTTTCCGAAATAAGATTTCCGTCAACTTTTATTTCACCGCTGTCAGAATTATATATTCCCATAAGGCACTTGATGAAAGTGGTTTTACCTGCCCCGTTGGGGCCGACAAGTCCGTAAACTGAGCCTTTTTCGGCATTGAGATTAAGCGAATCAAGTGCACAGAAATCCCCGAATTTTTTTGTTATATCGGTTGCTTTAATCATTTTTTCCATCCTTTCTTTAATTATCAAATATTTTGTCAACAAGAGAAGCTATATCTTCTTTTTCAGTATTAAGGTAGTTAAGCTCCTTTAATATACCTTTCAGTTCCGCAAAGAGCTTTTCTTTCTTTTCGTTTGTTACATTATCTGTTATGGGTGCAACAAAATACCCTGTTGCCTTTCTGGAATAAATATAGCCCTCTGCCTCAAGCTCTCTGTATGCATGCTGTATCGTGTTGGGATTAATTGACAAGCTTGACGCCAAAAGCCTTACGGAAGGAATTTTTTCATTTGCCTTTAACGCTCCTTTGATTATAAGCTTTTTCATTTCCTCTTTTATCTGTTCGTAAATCGGACGGGAGTCCCTCATATCCAGCTTTATCACTATACCACCTCCTTCTGTACTATCTATATTAATACAGTTAGCACAGTTTGTCAATAGTTTTCTGACAAAACTATAAAAAAGTGGCAATGCCACTTTTTTATAGTATACTTTTAAGCCTTTCCTTAAATTCTCTCTTTGTCATTTCATGGATACCGTCAATAAGCGTAATCCCCATATCCGAAGCCCGTTTTTTTATGTATTCCTTTTTATCGGGATATGAGGAAACATAGCTTGCAAACATTATCTTTTTTGCATATTCCCCGCCAAATCTGCGCGCCAAAGAGTCAAGTTCATAAAGCGCCTCTTTATAAATTTCGCCGTTTTTGCAGGAAATAAAAGCAGGAACAAAATCCTTTACAACCACTATATCAAGCTCATTCCTTGTTTCGGCGCCACCTGACTCCAATCCGTCCCAATCCACAAAAACACCTACATCACAATCGTCAGCAAATTCTTTATTCTCCGCCATTATTTCCTTTATCGCCATATATCCGTACAGTTCCAGAGCATTGCCGGATTTTGTTATAAGTCGGCGTACGCTGTCATTTTTATAGAAAAATGAAATATTTTCGCCATCTTTCTCATAACCATAGATGAGCTTTTTTTCTTTAAGCTTTTCTATCATTCCTTCATCCACTAAACTGTCCTTCCTCATTCTTTTAAGTTCGCCCGCGTTTGCGCTAACCCTTGAAAAAGAATCAGTTTTCCCGTATTTCTCAAAGTTGCCGAAAACAGTTGCCTGCCTGTTCCACAGTCCGCAGTTTTCTGCGCATATTTCCCATGCAACGCTGATATCTCTGCAAAAATCAGCGTCCATTACCCACGGTTTATCCGGAATTAATGTTCCGCCGTTCAAAGTTATAATATCTTTGATTTTAATGTCCGGATTTTCGCATAAAGGAAGTTTTTCTGCATTTTTAACAGGTATTATCTTCCCACTTTTAACGTCAAACTGTATCATTGGGATACCGGTTTCTTCAGATAATTCACCTGCCACGGCGATAATAAGTTCCTTTCCGCCCGTAAGATCCAGATAAGGTCCATCACTTCTTGAAATAACAGATAAAAGCCGCTCCTTTATGGTTTTTATATCAAAACGACTGACTATTTCAAATTCAAGGGAAATATCAGTTTCCTTATCTTTGAAAAACTTTTCAAGAGCATCCTTCCGCTCTTTTGTCATGATTTCCTTAAATCCTATGTAAACCACTTTTTCAGGCTTTAAGGAAAGAGCCGCAATAACATTATCGGTCTGTTGTTCGTCAAAAATTTCAATTAAAGTTTTCATTGCAGCACCTCTTTTTTGTTCTTTATTATATAATATCACAATTTTAAAATTTTTTCAATAAAAAAGCTAAGCCTCTGGCTTAGCTTTTTTATTACATAAATTCTCCCACAAAAAGGACTTCTCCTGTTGTATTGTCCTTTATCATATAAGTAAAGGGCTTATCGAATTTAAATTCTATGGGCACGGGAGGCTTTGCAGAGGTTGCGCCTGCCATCATACCTGTAACCGCCGCAGCTTCCGTTCCCTCTTCATCCACCTTTATATAGGTTTTATGAATTCCGTCGGTGACTTGCATATTTCCAAAATCGCACATATTCGTAAGGTCGGCAGCCTCTGTAAACGATACCTTCATTCCAAGGCTTTTCAGAGTATCTGTAAGATTAAGGGTTGTTTCTGTTTCAAATTTAGGAAGATAGAGTGCCACATACTCTCTTTTAAGCCCTCCGTCTGAAATTAATGAATCCACATCCGTTACTCTGCCATCCCCCATAAGAACGTACATACTTATATTTATATCTTCCCCGCGATTTTTATAAGGAAGCTCTAAAATTTTAAGTCCGTCATTATAGAAAGCATTCATATAACCTGTTCTTCTCATAAAGTCTTCTTCCCTGTCGCCTGCTTTTCCGTGGAAGGTATCTTTATAGGTTGCACCTTTATTAAACTCATTCTGCCAGGAAGCCTTGAAATATACGGCATTTACCAAAAGCGCATAAAAATCAGGCTTTTGTATAAGACTTTTAATTTTACCGTTGGTCTTCTCGCTTACCCAGTCATTTACAGTTTTTACCGCTGTTTTGTTATCCGTTTTCATAACTTCGGCATCGTAATAATTGCTCACGGTTTCCTTGTAGTTCTCGGAAAAATTCTGATTTGTGTTATCCTTATTCATCCATACAGAATTTGCTGTGTTTAACGTAAAGTTTTCACTTAATCCATACTTTTCTGCAAGAGCTTTTATTTCTTCATTGCATTTTGAAAGGTCATTAACTCCGAGTAAATCAAGTATTTCAGCTTTCGTTTCCCCTTCTGCTCCGTTTGCAAGAAGCAACAACGCCATCTTTACAGAGAAAGGCGAAACCATATAACTTTTATCAAATTCGATTTTGTTATAGAATTTATCGGCAAAGCTCAAAGGTTTAGCTGCAGGAGTTCCGCACCAGAGCACGCCATTAAAATCCTCATGTTTAAGTAGTCCTTTTTCAATATGTTTTTCGTAGGTCATAACCCCGTCGGCGCATTTGGCACTTAAGGCTGAGTGAATTATTCTTGTAACATCACTTCTTGTAAGTGTAAAGTTCTGTTTTACCACACTTTTTGTAAAGTTATTTGATAAAACGTCGTACTCATCTCCCTTTTCCAGGGCATTTTCAAGAGTGATGCCGGAATATCCCATGGCAGATAACAAAATTTTTGTAAACTCCTGTCCCGTCACGCTTCTGTCGGGAGCATAAAGTGATTCCGAAATGCCGTCAACAAAGCCTTTTTCATAAAATAGGTCAACTGTTTTTTCAGCCCAGTGCCCTTTTATATCGGTAAAAGGCGAAGCTTTTGCCCCTTCATCATCCATAGCAAGGGTGCGCATAATAAACGTAAGTGCCTCAGCTCTTGTAACCTCTCTTTCAAGCTCAAAGCCCTTTTCCGTTCCCTTTAATATTCCTATTCTGTTAAGTCCTCCTCCGTTATAAAGCGGAATTTCTTCACGGGAAAGCATATTTCTTTCCTCTGCCGTAATAACAAGCATCGAAAATACCATAACAAGTGCCAGAATTAATGCCAATACTTTTTTCATAAAATTACCTCCTTTACCAATAATACAAATGAGAAAGCAAAAAGGTTGCAAAAAGCGGCTTCAAAAGAAGCCGCTTATAATTATTTATTCTGCTTTGACCAGGTATCCTTTAAGGTTACCGCACGGTTAAATACCATAGAGTCCGCCTTGGAATCGCGGCAGAAATAACCGAGACGAACAAACTGGAACTTGTCGCCCTTTTCTGCTTCACCTAAGCTTTCTTCAAGCTTGCAGTTTTCATAAGTCTTAAAGGAATCGGGATTTAAGTAGTCAAGATAGTTCTCGCCTTCCTCCAAATCGCCCACATTTTCCTTTAAGAAAAGATGCTCATAAAGATTTACCTTAGCATCAACCGCGTGAGGAGCAGATACCCAGTGAACTGTACCCTTTATCTTTCTTCCGTCAACGGGATTGCCGTTTGCTGTCTCAAGATCCGCAGTACAAAGGATTTCAGTTACGTTACCTTCTGCGTCGGTCTTAACTTCATTGCACTTAATTATGTATGCACCCATAAGTCTGACTTCCCCATCGGGCTTTAAGCGGTGGAACTTGGGAGGAGGTACCAAAGCAAAATCGTCTCTCTCAATATAAACTTCACCGGAGAAGGCAACCTTTCTCGTTCCTGCGTTTTCATCCTCGGGGTTATTTGGAATATCGAAATATTCCACTTTTCCCTCGGGATAGTTTGTAATTTTAACCTTTACGGGGTCAAGCACCGCCATTTTACGGAGCGCCTTCTTGTTAAGCTCATTTCTTACACAGTATTCCAAAAGTCCGATATCAACAACGCTGTCGGTTTTAGCAACGCCGGCTCTCTTTACGAATTCCATAATCGCTTCGGGAGTATAGCCTCTTCTGCGAAGTCCCGATAAGGTGGGCATTCTTGGATCGTCCCAGCCGTCAACCTTGCCCTTTTCAACAAGCTCACGAAGATAGCGCTTGCTTAAAACGGTGTGAGTTATGTTGATTCTTGCAAATTCAATCTGACGGGGCTTTGCTTCAAAGCCGATATTGTCAACCACCCAGTTATACAAAGGTCTGTGGTTTTCAAACACGATGGAGCAAAGAGAATGGGTTACTCCCTCAAGAGCGTCCTGAATGGGATGAGCATAGTCGTAAAGAGGATAAATGCACCATTTTTTACCCTGTCTGTGATGCTCAACGTAT
>JAZSAR010000216.1:0-32010 GCA_045601965.1 Clostridia bacterium | reverse complement strand
ACGGATATCTTCATCCCGCGTGGCCCAAGGGTAAGACCGAGTATTTCTGGGACGAGCCCTTATACGGATTTTATGCGGGCAACGACTACTGGGTATACAGAAAGGATGCGGAGCTTTTAAGTGAGGCAGGGGTAGACTTCTTATTCTTTGACGACACCAACGGAATTGCGGTTTTCCGTCGCAATATGGAAGCATTCTGTCAGGCATTCCGTGATGCTAAGGCGGACGGCGTGGATGTGCCCAAATTCACTCTGGCAGGTAATATGGCATACCCCACGGAAAACGCAAAAACTATGCTTTTCTATATGTACCGCACCTTCTACAAGCCCGGCTATTACGAGGATTTGTGGTATTATCACGAGGGTAAGCCCCTTTTGATGGTACATCAGGAATCAATGGAGCGTTATCTTAACGAAAATGATCCCGAGGATGTTAAATTAACCGAAGAAATTCTTGATTTCTTCACATTCCGCGGAATTGAGGGAGACTGGAACGATACCCTTTCCGATAAAACCGACAAATGGTCTATCATTGAAAAATATCCTATGAAGACCTATGGTGTGGACTCTTCTGGAAATGCCGAAACCGTAACCGTGGCAGGCGGATGCAACAAGTCCATCGAAACGGAACAGCTTGTTCCCATGGGTTATAAAACCGCAAGAGGCAAAAACTACACAGAAACCTTCGGCCATATATGGGACGCCGATGCTTATAAATATAACTACTTCTTTGAAGAACAGGTATCAGGCGCCCTTGAAACCGATGCAAGAATTATGCTTATTTCAAGCTGGAACGAATGGACCGTAGGAAGACAGGAAAATTACTCAGGTAAATTCAAAAATTCCTTTATCGACCATTTTGACCAGGTTAACACCCGTGACCTTGCCCTTGCAAAGGGCGGAAACCGTGACAACGGCTTTATGCTGATGGTTGACGCCATCCGTAAGTGGAAGGGCGTTCGTCCCGCACCTACTGCAAGCGAAAAAACCACCATTGATATGGCAAATCCCCCATCCTGGGATAATGTGGCACCCACATTCTACAATGTACGCGGAGCATATGACCGTGATGCGGCAGGCTACGGAAAAAATCACTATGTAAATAAAACTGCAAGAAACAATATAAAAACAAGCAAGGTTGCAAGAAACGATGAATTTATCTGGTTTTCAGCTACCTGCGAAAAGGATATTACCGCACCTTCGGGCAATAACTGGATGGCACTTTACATTGACGCGGACAGAAATCACGCAACCGGCTGGGAAGGCTATGACATAAAAGTGGCAAACACCGATGTTTATAACTTTAACGGCACATGGAACGCAATAGGAAAGGCAGAGCAGGTGCTCAGTGGAAAACAGCTTCAGATAAAGTTACAGAAGAGCTTAATCGGAATGGGTGACATCGCCGACATCGAATTTAAGTGGGCGGACAATTCAGACGATTCCGACATTATGAATTTCTATGTTACAGGCATATGCGCTCCCGCAAGCAGATTTAATTATGTATATACCGAAATTCCCGAAAGATGTGTAACGGATGCTGACAGAGCGCTCCTTAAAAACACAACCGTTGTAAAGGTTGGCTCCGCCAAGGCGGTTATCCGTGGCGGCGTTATGGATGCCTTTGAAGCAAACAACGCTTACGGAGTAAGAGAAATTAACGGAACGGCTTATGTTCCCTATACAATGCTTAAGGATGCAATAGGCTACGGCACCACAAGAACAATTTACGAGAGCTACAGAAGCTTCTTTAAAATTGATTCAAAGGAAGGGCTTTTCTACACAACACTTAACACCCTTTCCGGTGTGGCGGACGGCGTTGACATAACACTTTCAAAGCCCGTAGTTGATGTTGACGGAATCGCATACGTTCCCGTAACCTTCCTTTTTGACACACTTGGCTATGACGTCAAGAGCTTAGGAAACGGAATTTATGCTTTCGGAGAAGAAATAAATACCGAGGCGGCGCTTCGCGCAGCAGAGCTTATATAAGGAGGCGGAAAAAATGAAAAAAATATTATCTTTAATATTCGCATTATCAATAATTCTTTCATCTGTTTTCGCCCTTACAGCCTTTGCGTCGGATGACGAAATCGAAAAAACAGGATGGATTATCAAGGCAACAAGCCAGATTCAGAAAATCGAAAACGCCATCGACGGCAATCTAGACACCATCTGGCATTCGGGCTACACCGCAGAGGGCGGTCAGGTTACGGCAAAGGACCCCATGCCCTATACAGTTACCCTTACACTTCCCGATGTAACCGAGGTTTCGGGCTTTCGTTATTACCCCCGTCTTGGCGGAAGTGTGGCAGGTACGTTTTACGATATCATAGTATACATTTCCGAAGACGGTGAAAACTACACCGAAATGGGACAGGTTAAGTTTCAGTACAATCCCGCATATTCCGACCGTGAGGGAGGAAAAACCGTTGACTTTACGGAAAATGTAAAGATAAAGTCCCTTAAGTTTGACGTAATAAAGGGTTACAGCGATTTCGGTACAATGGCAGAGCTTTCCCTTCTTAAAAAGAAGGATAGTCTTTCAAGCGCAGATGTGAAATCTGTTAAGCTTGCAAAAACCGTAATCCCCGCAACGGAGAACGGAGTTGAAACACAGAATATCGCAAAGGAAACAGGCTCTGCGGCAGTTGGCGGTGCAGGTGCCGACAGCGGTAAGGTAAAGGACGAAATTACCGATAAATCCGGCTGGACAGTCTCTGCTTCCAGCATAGCACAGAAGGCAGAAAACGCCATTGACGGAAACATTGATACCATCTGGCATTCTGGCTATAAGGCAGAAGGCTCAACCATTACGGAAAAGGACCCCCTGCCCTATACATTCGAGCTTACCCTTCCTTCGGTAACGGAAATTTCCGGTATCCGCTACTATCCCAGACTTGGCGGAAGCACCGCAGGTGTTGTTAAGGAAATGGGGATTGAAATATCTTCTGACGGTGCAAACTATACAAAGCTTGGTGATGTAAAGCTTTCCTACAACCCTTCATTTTCCGACCGTGAAACAGGAAGAACAGTTAAGTTTGATTCCAACGTAAAGGTGAAATCTGTAAGGCTTATAATTACCGAAGGCGTCAGCGATTTCGGCACAATGGCAGAGCTTTCACTCCTTAAGAGTGACGAAAAATTAAAGACAGCCGAGGTATCATCTGTTAAGCTTACCGCAACGGAATTTGATGCAACCACAGGAATCGGCGGAGCATCAGCCTCCGGTAAAAAGGAAGAAACCAAGGAAGAAACAAAGCCCACAGAAACGGCAAAGGCAGAGTATGAAGAGGATGAAATGACCCCCGAATCCGACTGGAAGGTAACAGCATCCAGCGCAATGACAAAGCCGGAGCTTGCTATGGATGGCGATCTTAAAACCTTCTGGCATTCTGCTTATGTGGTTGAGAACGGAACAATTGTTTCCCATGATATGAACCCCTTTGACTATATCATAACCTTCCCGGAGGAAACCGAGGTTTCCGGTATCAGATATTACCCGAGAGACGAATCCCAGAGCAGTGCGGGTATATTCAAAATCGTAAGCTTATATGTGTCTGATGACGGCGAAAACTTCTATCCCGCGGTTGAGGATTTCACCTTCTCCTACGGCGGAACCACAACAAAGGACCAGAGAAGAACGCCCTGCGAGCTTGTAATGAGCAGAAATGTTAAAGCAAAGGCAATAAAGCTTGTTATTGTGGACTCTATGAGTAACTATGCCGTTGCATCGGAAATCCGCGTGCTTAAGCCCACTCTTTATAAAGAGACAGTAACTGTGGCGGAAATGAGAGATAACTACGGCGACTATAAAATGCTTCCCATAGACAGAAGCGAGGTTAAGGTAGAGGCAAGTAGCGAACAGCCCTATCCCTTTGAAAACGCCAACGATATGCACTCAACTGCAATCAAGACCATTGACCGGAATGAATATTCCGTATGGCACACTCAGTACAGAAACGAGGACGGCTCAACTGAGGGCTTCAATAAAAAGGTAATGCCCGCTTATCTTGAGTATGACCTCGGAAAGGAATACACTCTTTCGGGCTTCGGCTTTATGCCCAGAGGTCAGGGATTCTTAAGCGGACACTGGGTTGAGTTTGAAATAAGCACATCAGCGGACGGAGAAAATTATGACTTTGTGGATAGCTTTGTTCTTAACCCCACCCAGTATAAGTCCTTCAACTTTATGAGGATTCCCTTCTATGAGCCTATTACCACAAGATATTTCCGCATAGACATCTTAGTTACAACCAATGACGGAGGCAGCAAGGCAAGTGCCCACGCCACCTGTGCGGACGTTCAGTTTTATGAAAGCGAAAATGATCAGCTTGCCCGCCTTTCCGGGGAAAAGGAATGCTATACTCTTCAGATAGGCTCAAAGGATATCAGGGTAACAAAGGGCGAAGAGGGCAGAGTAAAGACTATAGATGTTGAGCCCTTTATTGTTGAAGGAACAACAATGATTCCCCTTCGCGGTCTCTTTGAGGAGATGGGAGCTGAAGTTACCTGGCACGGCGAAAACAAGAAAATCACCGTGGAAGCCGAAGGAACAGCCATCGAATTTCAGATTGAAAATAACCGTGTATGGGTAAACGGCATAAGATATACCTCTCCCGTTGCACCCAGAATTGAAAACGGCAGAACCTTCATTCCCTTAAGATTTGTATCCGAGCGTCTCGGATACACAGTAGGCTGGGATGGCGCAACACAGACAATTACCATAGAAAAATAAGTATGAATTACACCCGCACAGCTGTTGCGGGTGTAATTTTTCACAAAATAGCAGGCTTTGGTTTGTGCAATATGACGAAAAGCGGGAAAAGAGAAGAAAAAACAGAAAAAAAGATTGTGAAAAAGGGACTTGTTGTGCTATAATATACTATACCATAATGCATAATAGGAGGAAACTTATATGAAAAAGACTTTAGCATTAATTTTAGCACTTGTTATGATAATGAGCGCATCCGTATTTGCTGCTGAAATCGGCACAGAAGATATGAAGGGCGCAAAGAAGATAACAGGCGCAACAATTACATATGAAGGCGGAGAAAAGGGCGCATATGCAGGCACCACCGCTAATCTTGTTGACGGAACAAGAAATGACTTCGGTGCAAAGCTTAAGGGTACAATCCAGTTTGATTTAGGCACTGAGCAGAAATTCTCCGGTATCCGTGCGTGGATGAGTAAGAGCTGTGTTGCCGGCGCAGAGGGCACACACTCTGACCCCAACATGAACGGCAAGGATCACAGACGAGCAGAAACTCTTCTTGTAAAGATTTCTTCTGACGGAAAAACCTGGACAGATGTTGCAAACACAAGAAGCGCAAACGATCAGTTCTGGTTTGATGATTATTATTTCGGAAAAGAAATCACAGCCAAGTACATTTCTCTTTCTTCTCAGAAGAGCAATGATAACTGGGGCGAATGGGAAATCGGTGAAATAGCTTTAATCACAGATGAAGCTGCAGCAAAGACTGTTTCAAACCAGAAGGGCGCAGCAAAGCCCGCAACTCCTGCTGCTCCTGCAACTCCCGCTGCTCCTGCTACACCTCAGGCAGGCGTTACAAAGACAACGGCTGTACAGAAAGTCGGCGATAAGATTGACAAGAGCGGTATTTCCGTAAAGGCGTCAAGTGACGGTCAGGGCGGATCTTCTCCCAAGATGCTTGACGGTGATATAAAGACCTACTGGCACAGTGCGTATACAGCATCCGGTTCCACAATCACAGGCTATGACCAGGCTCCCTTCACACTTGACTTTACATTCACAAAGAAGACAGAAATCTCCGGTATCAGCTACACTCCCAGACAGGACAGCACCGGCGGTTACTGGTTAAAGGTAAGAGTTATGTACTCCACAGACGGTAAGAAGTATGTTGAAGGCTGCACAGCTGTTAATACATATTCCGGCAACGATCCCAAGGAAAGAATTTTCGGTTTCGGTAAAAACGTAACAGTTAAGGCTGTAAGAGTTATCATTGAAGAAAGCTCAAGATACTGTATGGCAGCCGAGGTTGATTTCTTCGGCCCCCTTGAGACAGTAGTTCAGACACAGATAGTTAAGACAACAACAACTGCTGATACAGCTCCCGGTTCCGGCAAAATCGTTCTTAAGCTCGGAAACACCAGTGCAAATGCAAACGGCACAGCAGGAACAGTAACAGCTCCCTACATCGTAGGCGGTGCAACAATGCTTCCCTTCAAGTATACTATGGAAGCTCTCGGCGGCTCCTATGCTGAATCCGGTGATGATATCACAGTTACATACGGCGGCGTAACATACAACTTCAAGAAGAACTCAAACTACCTTGCTTCAAATGGCGTAAGACTTCTTCTTGCAAAGCCCACTCATACAGCTGCTGACGGAAGCGCAACAGTTCCTGTTATCTTCCTTACAAAGGTTCTTGGCATCAACTGCGAATGGAACCAGGCTGAGCAGGCAATCGTTATTAAGAAATAATTTTAATACTGCGGATTTATTATCCGCAGTATTTTTTTATTGCAAAATAAAGGCTTTTATGCTATTATAAAAATTAAAATATATGAAAAGAGCTGATAATATGAAGCTTAGAGAAATACTGAAAAGTGAAAAGCCCCGCTTATCCTTCGAGGTTTTCCCTCCGAAAACCGATACGGCATTTGAAAGTGTAAAAGAGGCTACTGAGGAAATTGCCCGTCTACGCCCTTCCTTTATGAGTGTGACCTATGGTGCAGGCGGCGGTACAAGCAAGTATACTCTTGATATTGCTAAAAGCATAAAGGAAAAATACGGTGTGTCAATGATTGCACATCTTACCTGTGTTTCATCCACAAAGGAAACTGTTCGCGAAAGAATTTCGGATATGAAAAAAGCGGGGATTGAAAATGTACTTGCCCTGAGGGGAGACCTTACGGATGAGCTTAAGGCAGGCGATAAATCCTCCTGGCACTATAAAAACGCCGTTGATCTGGTTCGCGAACTTAAAGAATGCGGCAGCGACTTCTGCATCGGCGGTGCCTGCTATCCCGAGGTGCATCCCGAAAGCTTAAATCAGAAGGACGACATAAAGTACTTAAAGGAAAAAGTGGATGCGGGGCTTGAGTTTTTAACCACCCAAATGTTTTTTGACAACAATCTCTTATATAACTTCCTTTATAAAATAAGGGAGGCGGGCATCACCGTTCCCGTAATTGCGGGCATTATGCCCATAACCAATGCAAATCAGGTGGAGCGTGCCATAAAGCTTTCGGGTTCGTTTATGCCCCGCCGCTTTATCAGCATTGTCGATAAGTTCGGGCATAATCCCGATGCAATGCGTCAGGCGGGAATTGCCTATGCGACGGATCAGATAATCGACCTTTATGCAAATAACATTATGAACGTGCACGTTTATTCTATGAATAAGCCTTATGTTGCAGCAAAAATTCAGGAAAATCTTTCCGCGATATTAAAAGAGGATTAAAATGAAAATACTTGATTATATAAAGGACAATATTTTATATCTTGACGGCGGAATGGGCACCCTTTTACAAAAGGAAGGCCTTAAACCGGGGGAGCTTCCCGAAAGGTGGAACATAATCCACCCCGATGTGATAAAGAAAATCCACAAGGACTATTTTGAGGCGGGAAGCAATGTTGTAAATACCAACACCTTCGGTGCAAATAGTCTTAAGTTTTCAGATGACGAGCTTGAAGAAATAATTGCTTCGGCAATCAAAATTGCAAAAGAGGCGAGAGATGAGGCAAAATGCGGCCACGAAAAATATGTGGCACTTGACATAGGCCCCTTGGGTAAACTCTTAAAGCCTTACGGAGACCTTGAGTTTTCGGAAGCGGTTTCGGTTTTTTCAAAAACCGTGGCACTTGGCGAAAAATACGGTGCGGATTTGATAATGATTGAAACAATGAATGACAGCTATGAAACCAAGGCGGCAGTCCTCGCGGCAAAGGAAAATTCAAATCTTCCTGTTTTCTGCTCCAACGCCTACGGGGAAGACGGACTTTTAATGACCGGGGCAAATCCCGAAGCTATGAGCGCAATGCTTGAAGGAATGGGGGTTTCTGCATTCGGTATGAACTGTTCGCTCGGGCCGGAGGCACTTAAGCCCATATATGAAAAAATGCTTGAGGTAGCATCAACGCCAATTATATTAAAGCCCAATGCGGGACTTCCTAAAAGTGTGGAGGGAAAAACGGTTTACGATGTGACGCCTTTAGAATTTGCCGAAGAAATGAAAAAGGCTGTCGAAAAGGGTGTAAGAATCGTTGGCGGATGCTGCGGCACAACCCCGGAATATATAAGGGCGCTTAAGGAAGCAACAAAGGATATTTTGCCAAAGCCCATCGAAGATAAAAACCTCACGGTGGTATCCTCTTATACCCATGCGGTGTATTTCGGAAATGAGCCTGTTTTAATAGGGGAGAGAATAAATCCCACAGGAAAAAAACGGCTTAAGCAGGCACTATGCGAAAACGATATGGATTACATCTTAAAGGAAGCACTTTCGCAGGCAGAAGCAGGTGCAAAAATTCTTGATGTAAATACCGGGCTTCCCGAAATTGACGAAGGAGCAATGCTGACATCGGTAGTTTGTGCCATTCAGGCGGTGACAAATCTTCCGTTACAGATTGATACATCGGATGCAGATGCCATGGAAAAGGCATTACGGCTTTACAACGGTAAGGCAATGATAAATTCCGTTAACGGCAAGGAAGAATGTATGGAAAAAATCTTCCCGCTGGCAAAAAAATACGGAGGACTTTTAGTTGCGCTCACATTGGATGAAAAGGGAATTCCCGAAACAGCCGAAGGCAGAGTGGCGATAGCCGAAAGGATTATAAAAAAGGCGAAAGAATACGGCATAGATAAAAAGGATATCATTTTTGATACCCTCGCAATGACGGTAAGTGCGGATTCCTCCGCCGCGAAGGAAACCTTGAAGGCACTTAACATAATAAGGGAAAAGCTCGGATGTCACACCTCACTCGGTGTTTCAAATGTATCCTTCGGGCTTCCGGAGCGTGACGGGATAAATGCGACGTTTTTCGCAATGGCGCTTTCAAAGGGACTTTCCGCCGCAATTATGAATCCCTTCTCGATTCCTATGATGAGAACCTACCGTGCATATATGGCACTTTCGGATATGGACGAAAATTGTACGGAATATATTTCCTTTGCGGAAAATCATAAAATGGAGGAGACGGCAGGAAAAGCCGATAATGCAAAGCTTAAAGGTGCATCCGCTCTTTCCGACGCCATAATCAAGGGGCTTACGGAAAGTGCATCGGGTCTTACAAAAGAGCTTCTTAAAACAAAAGCACCCCTTTCGGTGGTGGAAGAGGAAATCATCCCCGCCCTTGATATAGTGGGTAAGGGCTTTGAGGAAAAGAAGGTTTATCTTCCCGGCCTTTTAATGAGTGCGGAGGCTGCAAAGTGTGCTTTCTCTGAAGTTAAGGAAGCAATGGAAAGTCAAAAGAGCGATATGAATAAAAAATGTCCCGTTATAATTGCTACGGTTAAGGGAGATATTCACGATATCGGTAAAAACATCGTAAAGCTTCTGCTTGAAAACTACGGCTTTGATGTGACAGACCTTGGTAAGGATGTGGAGCCTTCGGAAATTGTCCGTGCGGCAAAGGAGAAAAATGCGCCCCTCGTTGGCTTAAGCGCTCTTATGACCACAACCGTTCCTTATATGGAGGAAACAATAAAATTAATCCGCAGGGAATTACCATCCTGCAGGGTAATGGTTGGCGGTGCGGTTTTAACCGAAGATTATGCAAAAGCAATCGGCGCAGATAAATACGCAAAGGACGCTATGGAAGCTGTCCGCTATGCAGAAGAGATATATAAATAAAAAGATGTGAGCCGTCGGCTCACATCTTTTTACTAATCTTCAAATAACGACATCTGGGGTGCCTTGTCCGAGGCCTTTAAGAAAAAGCCTGCGGCAGGGATGTTTTTGGTGTAATACTTTTTGGGGTCTGCCACCTTGGATTCGGATGCAAGGCAGATTGACTTAAGTGTTGCATTCTTCTTAAGTGTAAGTGCCTTCACACCCTGTGTATCACGGGTGGTCTTCATATTAACCGATTCGGTGTTAAAGCAAAGAAGCTTTGCATTGCTGGTTTCAGCGAGCACATCTGTCTCGGTGGGGGTATAGATAATTCCCACGATGGGGGATGCGTCGGAATATGCATTTATAAGCTTCTTACGGTTGGTCTTGGTTTCATAGCTCTTTAAGGGCACCTTTGCAACCTTACCGTTTTCAAAGGCAAAGAGCATAATGCCTTCGTAATTGTCCGTTGCCACAATCTTTATAATCTTCTCGCCCTCGTCAAGCTCAATTAAGTTCGGGATGTATTCACCGAAGGAGCTTGCCTTGCAGTCGGGAAGATCTGAAATCTTCATCTTGTAAACAACAGCTTTATCCGAGAAGAGTAAAAGATCACTTCTGTTGGTGGATTCCTGCTCTGAAATGATTTCGTCACCGTCCTTAAGCTTATGGTCTGCTGCACTTCTTAAGGAAACGAGAGTAATTTTCTTTAAGTAGTTGTCCCTTGTTAAGAACATCTTTAAGTTATAGTCCTCAACCTCGCTTGCTGCCTCAACCACGGGAACATCATCTGCCTGAATGATTTCACTCTTTCGCTCCTCACCGTATTTTGAGGCAACATCCTTAAGCTCAGAAGCGATAAGCTTCTTGATTTTCGCATCGCTCTTAACTGTTTCCGTAAGATCGGCAATTTCCTTTTCAAGCTCATCCACATCGGCGATTTTCTTTAAGATGTATTCCTTGTTCATATTACGGAGCTTGATCTCCGCAACAAAGTTTGCCTGGGTTTCGTCGATGCCGAAGCCCTGCATTAAATTGGGAACAACATCCGCATCGTTTTCCGTATCACGGACAATTTTTATCGCCTTGTCAAGATCAAGTAAAATCTTACGGAGACCGTATAAAAGATGAAGTGTTGAATTTTTCTTGTCAATGTCAAACAGAATTCTTCTCTTTACGCAATCCATTCTGAAGGCGAGCCATTCAAGCAATATTGCACGGACACCCAGTACCATGGGGCGGTTTTTTACAAGGATGTTGAAGTTACAGCCAAAGCTGTCCTCAAGGGGTGTCTTGGAGAATAAAAGCGCCATTAATTTATCGGGATCTGTGCCGCGCTTTACATCAATGGTAATTTTAAGACCGTTTAAGTCCGTTTCGTCACGAAGGTCTGATATCTCCTTTGCCTTTCCGTCTTTCACAAGCTTTGCGATTGCTTCTATGATAAGCTCTGCCTGGGTGGTGTAGGGGATTTCATAAACCTCGATACACTGATTCTTCTTATCATAACGCCACTTGGAGCGAACCTTGAAGCTTCCGCGTCCCGTCTCGTAGATGGAGCGGAAAAGCTCCTTATCATAAAGTATCTGTCCGCCGCCGGGGAAATCCGGAGCAAGGAGTGTTTCCGTAATATCGGCGTTTTTATCCTTCATAAGGGCGATGGTTGTATCACAAAGCTCCCTTAAGTTAAAGGAGCAGATGTTACTTGCCATACCAACGGCAATACCGAGATTCGGGTTTGCCAGTATGTTCGGGAAAGTAACGGGAAGGAGAACGGGCTCCTTCATTGTGGCATCGAAGTTATCCACAAAGTCAACGTTGTTTTTATCAATATCGGAAAAAAGCTCCGCTGATATGGGGGCAAGCTTAACCTCCGTATAACGGGCTGCGGCAGACGCCATATCACGGCTGTACTTTTTACCAAAGGAACCCTTTGAATCAACAAAGGGATACAAAAGCGATGCATTGCCCCTTGTAAGTCTTACCAATGTATCATATATTGCCATATCGCCGTGGGGGTTTAACTTCATGGTCTGTCCCACAACGTTGGAGCTCTTTGTTCTCACGCCTGTAAGCAAGCCCATTTTATACATAGTGTAGAGTAACTTTCTGTGTGAGGGCTTAAGACCGTCAATCTCGGGGATTGCACGGGATACAATAACGCTCATGGCGTAGGGCATATAGTTTGTTCTTAAGGTATCGGTGATGAGCTGATCCACCTGACGGGCCTTTAATTCTTCGCTCATAATGACACTTCTCCTTTCAAAATTTCTTCCATTAATATATAATACCACATTTTTCCCAAAAAGAAAAGAAAAATTTTTCGTGGAATAAATGATAAATACGTCGGAATTGATGATAAAGACAAAAAGCACGGGATAATGTATAATTATATTATCAAACTGAAAGGAAGGGAATAGCATTGAAAAAAATACTTGCAATTATTCTGGCAATCCTGATGATTTTTTCAATTCCTGTATCTGCAGAGGGTGAAATTACACTTAATGCGGCGGATGCGGATATTTTGTCGGGAGCAACAATAAACGGAGAAATTCTCCGGTATTCAAAAAAGGACGATTATTTCGGGTTTAAGAATGTGGACCTTACCGGGATAAAGCATATCGCAATCGAAGCGAAAAATGTTGTTACCGGAGGGGCAAACGGCGATACTCTTATGATTAAAACCGACGATCCGCTCACAGGCAATGTAATAGGCTATCTTGTAATGGACGAAAACAGAGAAGGCCTTTTCAAAGCACCCGTAAAAGCGACGGAAGGAAAACACGACCTTTACTTCGTTTCGCTCTACGGTGCATCCCGCGGCGGAAGCGATATTAAAAAGGTCATTCTTTCAAAGGAAGATTATGTGCGTGATACAAAATCCGTTCAGGTATCCGATGATGCTGTCATTGACCTTTATTCCGATACCTGGGCGGCAACGGATTCCTATGGAAGAAAGGTGGCAGACTATTCTGAAGCAGGTGCCGTTAAAACCGACGGACGTGATGTGGGCATAATGTACTGGAACTGGTTTACATCGGATACTGCTAAAACCCGTGCGACGGTAATCGGGGACGTAATTAAAGCTTCTCCCGAAGCAAGATATGACTACTTCCACAAGGCGTGGGACTTAAACAGCATATATTACTGGTCAGAGCCGGCACTTGGCTTTTATGATTCCTATGACTACTGGGTTTACAGAAAGCACGCCGAAATGCTTTCCCATGCGGGCGTTGACGTAATATTCTTTGACTATACAAATAACGGCTATAACTTTGTAAGCTCTCTTAAGGTTGTGGCAGAAGCCTTCCGCGATGCGAAATCGACGGGGCTCAACGTTCCTAAAATTTCCGTGCTTGGCGCAATCGTAATGCCCAATCAGTACAGCTTCACACAGCCTGCATCCATTTATATGAGCTGTTTCTATGAAAACGACTATTCCGATATATGGTACTACCTTGACGGAAAGCCCCTTATTTTTGCAAATACCCGTAAGGAATATGCCGTTGCACAGGCAAATGCCAAGGACACGGCACAGCTTGCCTTAGTAGACGAAATTCACGACTTTTTCACCTTCCGTTACGGCGGAACGAGAGACAGCGAGGTTAAACCCAACGAGTGGTTCTGGCTTGAACACTTCCCCCAGAAGCTCCGTAACCCCGACGAGACGGGAAGACCTGAATTTATGGCTGTGGGCTGTTCCATAAATACCCTTACCAATGCGGCAATGGGACTTGGAGGTGCGGCATCCAACGACTATGCAAAGGGAAGAGGCTTCTCCAAGGTATTCGGCGAGGACTACACCAAAGAGGGTGCAAGAAAGGCATACTTCTTCCGTGAGCAGGCAGCATTAGCCCTCAGTGCAGAGCCCGAATTTATCTACATCGACGGATGGAACGAGCAGACCGCAATCCGTTTTGAAGACTGGTACGGAAATCCCAACGCCTTTGTTGATACCTTCGACGATGAAAACAGCCGTGACTTTGAGCCTTCAAGAGGAGCATTAAAGGACGACTATTACAACCTGATGGTTGACTTTATCAGAAAGTATAAAGGTGTACGCCCCGTACCTACGGCAAGCGGAGCGAAAACCATTGATATTGCGGGCGACCTTTCGCAGTGGAACGGTGTAGGCCCTGAGTTCCTCAATGCAGACCAGTCCTATGAGCGTAACAGCATAGGCTATGCAAAGGCGGGAACAGACTTTGAGCCCCACGTTTATAAGACAACGGTAAACAACGCCATAAAGAGCGCAAAAGTTACATTTGACTCTGAAAATCTTTATTTCCTTGTAAATTGCGAAGAGGAGATTAAGGAGCACGACAGCAATTTCTTAAACCTTTATATAAACACCGACAGAATGTATAACACGGGCTGGGAAGGCTATGACTTCTTAATCGAAAAGGGCATAGTTTACAAAAATGCGGAAAGATTCTGGGCAATGGGAAAAATCGGCGATGCCGAATATAAAATCGCAGGAAACAGTATGATGCTTAAGCTTTCACGAAGCTTAATCGGCGAAACGGGAACAGTTGACCTTGAATTAAAGTGGACGGATTCCGTTTCAGGCAAGGATGACTTTATGAACTTCTATTCTGACGGATCCGTTGCACCCTACGGTCGCTTTAACTATCTCTTTACCGAAATAGCACAGACCGCACTTACCGCATCCGAGCGCGCGACACTTTCCGACACCGCAATACTTAAGGCGGGCGCGGAAGAAATGATAGTTGCAGGCGGAAAAATGCCCGTATATGAGAAAAACAGAAATGTCCGTGCAATCGAATTAAACGGCACACTCTATATCCCCGAGGACACCTTCAATGAGGTTATGGGCTACGGCAGAACAAAGACGGATTATAATTCCTTCTACAACGTGCTTCGTACCTACCACTTTGAAATGAACGACGAACTTACAGAAGTTGTAAACTATAAGTGGACATATACCACTATCGGCACACTTGATGCAAAGGCGGACGGAGCGCCCGTCAAGCTTTCTGCTCCCATCACGGCAGTTGACGGAATTATCTACATTCCTCTTACATTTATTTCAGAGTGCTACGGCTACGAAGTAAAAGCACTCGGAGGCGGCGTATACACCCTCTGCACCAAAGGAAGCGCACCCCTTGACACAGTAAACGCCGTGATTTCACACATTAATTAAAGGAGGCGGCAAAATGAAAAAAATATTTGCACTTACATTATGCTTATTGATGACTTTATCCCTTTTCGTTTCCGTCTCTGCGGCGGAAACAGAAATCCCCTATGATTCTTCCTGGCTTGTTGAAACCACCTCCGACATTGGCGGAACAATAAATAAGATATTTGACGGTAATGCATCAACCTTCTGGCACACCCGCTATGGTGTGGTTGACGGAAAGCTTACGGATGTTGAAAAATGGCCTCACTACATAACCGTAAACTTTATAAGCCCGTTAACCGTGTCGGGACTTATCTACACCCCCCGAAGCGATTCTGATTCGGGAACCGTAAGGGCGATGAATGTATACTCATCCACCGACGGGGAAACCTTTACAAAAATTGCGGAATATAAGCTTTCAGGCGATGCCGGCCGTTTCGATTCCAAAACCATTTCCTGGGGCAATAAGGAAATGAGCGCCATAAAAATTGAAGTAACCAATTCCTACGGCTCGGGCTATGCCTCCTGCGGTGAGCTTCAGTTTTTAACAGGGGGAGAGGCAAAGGCTGAAAACGCCGTTGTAACTCCCGGTACAATTACCGCTGACGGCAAAAAGGAAGAAGAAGCTCCATATGAAAAAATCACCTATGATTCAAGTTGGCTGGTTGAAACTTCTTCCGACCTTGGTGGAACAATAAAGAAAATATTTGACGGAAATCCTTCTACCTTCTGGCATACCCGCTACGGTGTGGTAGACGGAAAGCTTACGGATGTTGAAAAGTGGCCCCACTATATCACCGTAAACTTCGTAAGCCCGTTAACCGTGTCGGGACTTATCTACACACCCCGAAGCGACTCTGAATCGGGAACAGTCAGGGCGATGACCGTTTACGGAACAACCGACGGAGAAGAATATAAGGAAATATTTAAATACAAGCTTTCGTCAGATGCTATGCGCCACGCAGCACAGACACTCTCCTGGGGCGATATGGAGCTTCTCGGCGTAAAAATTGAAATAACCGATTCCTACGGAACAGGCTATGCAACCTGCGGTGAGCTTGAGTTTATTAAAGGAAGCGAAAAAGGCGAATCTGCAAAGGACGAGCCAAAGGAGGAAAAACCGGCAGAGCCCGCCTCCGACTTCACAGTTGAAAACGAAGTGCCGAAGGCAGGCTGGAAGGCTACTGCGGACTCGGAATTTAAGGGTGCACCTGCGAAAAACTTAATTGACGGAAAACAGAAGACCATCTGGCATTCCTACTATGAGGTAGAAGACGGCAAGGCGAAAAATCTTCAGAAGCCGCCTTATACCATTGACTTCACACTTCCCGAGCTTACAAAAATTTCGGAATTTGTAATTTTGCCGAGAACCGATTCCCACTCCGGCGACGTAAAGCTTTTTGACCTTCAGGCGTCAGGCTCGGATGACGGCGCATTTTACACTATACTTGAAAACGAGTCCATCGCCTTTTCGCAGACGGCGGCATTCGGTGCAATAAGAAATTTCCGCCTTGTGGGAAATATCGAGGCTAAAAGAATACGCCTTATAATAAAGGGAGGAAACGGTAACATAGGAAGCTTTGCGGAGTTTAGTGCCGTAAAGGGAAGGGACGACCTTGAAACCGTGGCACTTTCCGCATATCAGGACTATGAGGTGCTTCACAGACTCTATCAGATTCCGACGGAGGAGACGACGGGCTACTGCACAGAGCCTGTGTGGAACAATAACACTATAAACAGAGCCTTTGACGGAAGGTCGGATACCGTATGGCAGACGGAAACCACAGGCACACGCCCCGTAACCATCGAGGTTGAGTTCCGCGAGGTATATAAGATTAAGGAATTCCATTATCTTCCGAGACGGTCGGAGGATAAACACGGCTTATGGTACAAGGCAATCTTGCGCTGGTCAGTTGATGGTCTTGAATTTTCTGAAAAGGAAGTCACCTTTGCTGACGATATTTCTGAAAAGGTAGTTGTGTTTGACGAGGAAATCGAGGTTAAGTATTTTGACATCGAAATTGTGGAATATAATGCAGGCAGAGTTTCTGCAACGGACATTTCCTTCTTTGAGTCGGGAACGGCACGAAAGGAAAGAACGGAAGAAGCAAGCGAAACCTATACCCTTAAAATCGGCGATAAAACCATAAAGGCTGTAAAGGGTAAGGAGAAGACCGAAAGCGAAAAGGTTTTGGACGTTGCGCCCTTCATCGTAAACGGCTCAACATTAATCCCCTTAAGAGGATTGGTTGAGGAAATGGGCGCAGAAATCGCCTGGGACGGTGCAAAGGAG
This sequence comes from Clostridia bacterium, assembly GCA_045601965.1. Lineage (GTDB taxonomy): Bacteria > Bacillota > Clostridia > CAKSNL01 > HGM11501 > HGM11501. Next base: position 14,756 of record JAZSAR010000216.1, on the reverse strand, counting down.
AAAATCACCCTTAAAACCGAGGTTATGACAATCGAGCTTCAGATATGGAACAATATCGTGTGGGTGTCTGATACACGCTACCCTAAGGGAAAGATGATGTATACTCTCTTAAATCCCCCGGTGATATCGGAAAACCGTACCTTTATACCCGTAAGATTCGTATCGGAAATTTTGGGCTATAACGTTTCCTGGAACGGAGAGGCACAGACAGTTACAATAACGAAGTAAAAAAGGATGCTTGCATATGCAAGCATCCTTTTTTCATATCAATCCTTTTTCTGATTTAAGCTTCAGTATCTTTAAAACACTTTCGTTTATACGCTCCTCCGTTATTTCTCCGGCTGCCACAGCGGCTTTAAGGGCATTTACGGCAATTTTTAAGTCTCTCGGCATCAAAATCATATCGGCGCCGGCTTTTATTGCCTTTACTTCGGCTTCGCCTGCTTTGTATTCGTTAACGATTGCGCCCATGTTAAAGGCATCCGTGATAATAATGCCCTTATAACCGAGCTCGCCTTTCAGCATATCTGTGATAACTTCTTGTGAAACAGAAGAGGGAGCCTTTTCTTCGGTAGCATTGACTAAAGTCATATGGGAAACCATGATGAAATCCACGCCGGCAGAAATTCCTGCCTTGAAGGGGAGAAATTCCTCTTGCCTTAATTCATCAAGGGTTCTTTCGCTTTCACTTCTTCCATTGTGGGAGTTGTTATAGGTGCTTCCGTGACCGGGGAAGTGCTTGAGTGTGGCGGAAAGTCCGTTCTCTTCCATACCTGCAACCGTTTTTTCTACCATACCGGCAACCAAAGAGGCATCGCTTCCGAAACTGCGGTTCCCGATTTCTGAATTGTTTTTGTTTATAAGAACATCTGCTACGGGAGCAAAATCCATATTAAATCCAAGGGGGATAAGAGCTTCGGAGAGCTCTTTTCCGACGGTGTAGGCTTTTTCTGTAATTCCGGATTTTCCGATTTCAGCCATTGGGGGCTGTTTTTTTATTCCCATAGCACTGTTGCTGCCAAGGCGGGAAACTATACCGCCTTCTTCGTCTACGCTGATGAACAGCGGAATTTCGGAAAAGCTCTGAGTGTTTTCGATCATTTCCTTTGTTTGAGAGGGATTTTCAAAATTCTGTGAAAAATAAACAAGTCCTCCTACAGGGTGCTCTGATAGTGCTGTCTTTGTAGCTTCTCCTGCAGCAACCACCTGCCCCACTCCTGTTACGGCTTCGGGAGTAGTAAACATCATCTGATATATTTTCTCATCGAGTGTCATTTCTGAAAGCAAAAGGTCCTCTTTGGCGGGCGGAGGCGGAATTTTTTCTTCCTTTGTATATACGTCATTGTTTTTTTCTGCTATGCAGCCCGGTAAAAGAAGGCAGAACATAAGAATGAATAAAAAGGTCTTTTTCATAAAAAGAGCCTCCTTTCTGTAAGGTTATTATATCAGCAAAAGAAAAATAAGTCAATTGTAAAGAAAATGCAGTGAAACAGGAATACGAAGAAGTGTTTTGTTGTGAAAATGCACATTGAAACAGGGCAAAATTTGTGAGAATTGTCTAAAAGAAAAAGTTTCTTTACAATTAAGTAAAAAAAATGTTTCGAAAAAGTTTTTTTTTGTTGACATAGGGGGGCATTTTGATGTATTATATATGATACAGTATGATATCATAATGCGTGGATTGTCGGCTGACGAGTCTCCGCATCTTGAAATCGTGCAAAAAAATACTATCAATATGATAAGAAGCAAAGGGAGGAAACATCATGAGAAAAATCTTATCTGTACTGCTCGCATTGTGCATGATTATGACATTGGCACCTGCGGCAGCAATCACCTCTTTCGCAGAAGAGGTGCTGGAAATTCCTGCAATTGAGGAAGTTTCCGAGGACGAATTAGTTGAAATTTACGGGGAGGAGGAAGTTGAGCTTTTGGCTAACTCCGACGTGGCTTCATTTGAAGCTGCTGAAGGTGACGGTGTTACATACTTCACCGAGTTTACCGGCGCAAGCGTAAGCCAGGTAAGCACAGGCTCTAAAGAAGGCGACATCGCAAAGACTATCGACGGTAAGTATACCGTAAGTGATGCTGACCAGGGACTTTATGAGTCCAACGGAACACCCACAGGCTTTATGGGTCAGCCGGGTAAGACAACAGTTACCGTTGATATGGGCGCAGCGAAGACTATCTCCGGTATCCGTCTTTATGACTCTTCAAGAGCAAGACATTACAGCGCAAGAAAGGCAAAGACCGTTTCGCTGTCAGTATCCGCTGACGGTGTGCTTTGGTATGCCCTTGACAATGCAACAAATGAAGACTTTACAACTAAATACAGAGACTTTGTATTCAAGAAAAGCTCTGCAGCTGTAAACGTAGAAGCACGTTACTTTAAGTTTAACGTAACCGCAGTTAACAACTGAGGCGAATGGGAAATTGAAGAAATCGTTCTTCTTGACGAAAACGATGCAAACGACACCCTCACATCCGAGGACTTTGCTGTAACAAATGTAGAAGGCGTAACAGCAAAGGCTCTCATTCCCGCAGAAAATGACGGTGTTACATATCTTACTGAGCTTGAAGGTGCTGCTGTTACAAAGGTATCAGGTGGCCTTCAGGGTAATATTGCGTCCACCTATAACGGACTTTATACCGAAGGCTTAATGACCGGTGCATCCACAAATGCTGACTATGACGTATTCCCCACAATCAGCGGTGCTACCGAAGGTGCAATGGGATGGATTGCAGATCAGGGTACTAATGCAACGACTCTTCAGATAGACCTGGGCGCTGTTAAAACCTTCTCCGGTATCAGACTTATGGACGACCATAAGGCAAGAGGTATGAAGGCAAGAAAGGCAACAGCCCTTGAAATTCAGGTTTCCGAAGACGGCGAAACCTGGGGCATGCTTGGTAATTCAACCACAACCCGTACAACAGAGGTTACACCTCAGTACGGTGATTTAGGATTTAAATTTGAAGGCGAAGCTGTAAACGTTGAAGCTCGTTATATCAAATTCAGTGTTACAACTGTAAATAATCACGGTCAGTTTGATATTGAAGAAATCATTATGCTTGATGCTGATGAAGAGCTTGATACAATTACTGCAGAAGAATATGATCCCGCTCTTGCAGAAGCCAAGAGAGATTATTACCTCCAGAGTGCTTGGTTTACAGCAACAAGCCCCTCCGGCTATGGCGGTGACTGGAAGCCCGTTGGTAACCTTTTCGACGGCATATGGCAGGCAACAACCGCTACAACTGATGACGGTGCATACTGGCATACAAGTCCCACAGCGGGTGCAACAGCAGAAAACAGAACTGTTACAGTTACATTTACCGAAGCGCAGAAAATCGGCGGCTTCAGAATATTCCCCCGTTTTGATAACAAGGGCGGAAATCCCAAAATGGTAACTGTTTTAGCATCTACTGACGGAACAACATTTAAAGAAATTCTTCCCAGCACTGAAATCACATACAGCACTACAGAACAGAGCGTTGAACTTTTAGTTCAGACAGGCGTTGCATACAAGGCTGTTAAGTTCCAGGTTGATAAAAACATATCCAATGCAACAGACAAACACACCTGCTTCTGTGAGCTTCAGGTATTAAAGCCCAAGAAGGGTTATGCTTTTGCTGATGATGTTATCTGGTTTGATACAACTCCCGCAGTTGTTGCAAGAAACTCCACTCAGGGTGTAACAGGCGGACCTCTCGGCGGTCTCTTTGATAAGACTATCTATCAGTTCGTAAACGAAGCTGAAGGCTATTATAATCCCTACACAGGTGCTGCAAACAGCGATCCCCACGTTGAGATGGACAATGTATTTAAAGAAGAAGGCGACAAGGCATGGATGGAAATTGACCTTGGTAAGGCATACACCTTCTCCGGCGTACGAATCTTCGGCAGATGGGGACAGCCCAACCAGTCCGTGAAGAACGTAACAATTTACGTTTCCGATAACGGAACAGATTGGGCAGCAGCAGAAGAACATGCTGATACATGGGCTTCAACAAGTAAGACCTTTGATGAATCTGTCGGAGTTCCCAATAACTCTGCAGCAATGGCAAAGTATGCATCTACAAATGATGTATATACAGAATCTCCCTTAAAGGCAAAGGAAACAGCTTACAACGTAACTGCGCGTTATATAAAGGTAGAAATAAGCAAGACAAACGGCGCACACTGGTCTATTCAGGAGCTTTTACTTGTGAAGGAAGATGACTCTCTTGACACAGTAACAGTTACAGGCTTCAAGGAAAAGGCTGAAGGGACTACCATTCCCGAAGATTCTCTTGATTATTACGATCCTTCCAAGTACTTCGATTCTATGGTAGCAGGCTCCGAATGGAACGCAGGTTCTCCCGTTACAGATGCATTTGACGGTGTTACAGACAACGTTAAGGCTGACGGAACAATTGGTGCGGACGATAACGGCAGCTACTGGCATTCTTCTGCAACAAGCCCCGTTACAGAAGCACAGAGAACAATTACAGTAATGTTCAAAACCGCAATTGATGTTGGCGGATTCAGAGTTTACGGTCGTCACGACTCCACAAACAATGTCCGTCAGTACGGCGGTAACCCCGGCGTTGTAAGAATTGAAGCAACCTATGACGGTGAAAACTGGTTCGTTGCTGCTGACGATTTAAGCACAGGCCTTAAGGGCGGCACAGATGATGACGCTACAACAGACGACGGTGTATGGCAGGGCACAAACCTCTTAAGCGGCGAGCTTAACAATAAGTTCAAGGGTATCCGCTACGTTGTTGAAAAGAACTTAAGCGGAAGCACAACCGCTCACACCAACATTGTTGAGCTTCAGATATTAAAGCCCGAAGAATACACATCACCCTTCGAAGATGATGACTTTACAACCTATCCCGTATGGAAGATTGAGAGCGGCTCCACAGCAGGAAAGACTATGGCAAACCTTGGTCTTCTTACAGACAATATCCTTCCCGAAGCAAACAACCATGCTGAAATAAACAATGCAATTTATCCTGCAGATTCAAAGTCTGCATGGCTCACCATTGACCTTGGTGCAGAGCAGACCTTCTCCGGTATCAGAGCATACGCAAGAAAGAATGCTGAAGGTAATGTATGGAGCTCACAGTCCGTTACAAAGGGTTATATCTATGTATCCGACAACGGAACTGACTGGGTACAGGCTGAGCTTTCAGAAGGTGCCGGCACAGACTTATTCTTCGATGCAAAGGCTCTTGCAAAGGGCGTAAACGAAAACATCAAAGCACGTTATATCAAGCTTGAAGCAGTTCAGACAGGCGGAGCAGATTCAAATCAGCACTGGTCCGTATCCGAATTAAGACTTATCGATCCCGTTGCGGGCAAGGAGGCTCTTACCGTTGCTGAATTTAAGGAAGCGACAAAGAGCGCTTTGGATTCACTTGATGACTACTACAAAAATCCCACAGACTGGACATGGACCGCAGGAAGCCAGTTCAGTGCAACTCACAATGTAACAAAGCTTTACGACGGCACAGTTTACGGTGATATGGGTAACTGCTGGCATTCAGCAGTTGACGGCGACAAGTCCGTTACCATTATCTTTGATAAGGAAATGGAAGTTGGCGGCGTAAGAGTATTCCCCAGAACAGTACAGGGCGGTGCTTCTGCAAACACTATAAAGATGCAGGGTACTTACGACGGAACCACCTGGGTTGACATTCTTGGCGATACAAAGCTTGGCTTCACATCCGCAACCAAGGAAGAACATAAGGAAGCTTATCTCGCACAGGGAAGAAACAACAAATTCAAGGGTATTAAGTTTATCGTTGTTTCCGGCATTGACGGAAATACATCCTATACAAACATTACAGAGCTTCAGGTATTAAAGCCCGTTGCTCCCAAGGTTACCTTCCCCAATGACGAAGTTTCTATGAGCTATCCCATGGGTACTGCCGCAACTTATGTTACTAAGGCAGGCGCGGCTGATACAGTTAAGCACGGAACAGACCGCGGCGGCATAATTATGGACGGTGACTATATCACCCGTGATGAGTTCATAAGCCTCGGTGCTCCCGGCGGCGGTGTTTCTTCAAGACAGCTTCACCACGACTTCTGCATCGGCGGAGCAAACGGCGATACTGTATATCTTAAGTATGACCTTGGTAAGGTTTATGAATTCGCAGGAATCCGTCTCTATCAGAGAGTAAACGGAAACCAGAACTTCAAGGAAGGTTACATTTACGTTTCTGAAGACGGAGAAAACTGGATTTCTGCAGATAAATCTACAGCAACAAATGCTGTTATAGCTGCAATTCCTGAAATTAAGTTCGGTGGAACAGCATATAACGTAAAGGCACGTTATATTAAGGTTGAGTGTACATTATCTCATGCAACAGCTACAGGTCTCGATGCTCACTGGGCACTTGAAGAAGTAAGACTTCTTAATCCCGCAGCAGGCGTTGAAACAAAGACTCCTTCTGAAATCACAACAGCACTTGCAGCTCAGGCTGAAGCTGTTGAAACCTTAATTAATGCAATCGGCACACCCATCATAATGGAAAGCAAAACTGCAATCGATGCTGCTCGTAAGGCATACGATGCATTAAGCCCCGCTGTTCAGGCAGCAGTAGAAAACTATGAAGTATTAACGGCTGCAGAAGCTGCTTGGCTTGCACTCGCAGGAGCTGAGCTCAACGATATGATTGCAGAGCTTCCCGCTTCCGAAGTAACAGCTGACGATGCTGAAGCAGTAGCAGAGCTTCGTGAAATTTACGAATCTCTTTCTGATACAGATAAGGCAACAATCAATATTGCAGACCTTGAAAAGGCAGAAGCTGCTTTAGCAGGTCTTGTAAGAAGCATTGATCCTACCGATTCTGCAAGCGGTAAGCTTGGTTATGCAACACTTGAATACAAGCTTTACACAGCGGCTAACGATGTAACTGTTACAGGCTTAAAGTACAACGGCGAGGCTGTAACAAACACTGCTGACGAGTGGAAGGCTGTAACAAACGGTGACGGCACAATCACACTTACCCTCGGCGGTAACTACTATAAGAGCGAAGAGCACAGAAAGTGGCTCTACTCATCCACTCAGAACAGTATCACAAGCCACGAAAACGGCGGCAACTACATGAAGTTCAGAAGAGCAAATGCTACTCTCGGCATCGCAGTAGGTGACGAAGTAACAGAAAACACCTTCAACGGCTTCTTCGTTCGTGAAATCACAAATAACGGCCCCGGAAAGCACGTTGTTGAAGTATCTCTTTCCGACGGCACAACCAAGGAAATCGTTCTTAATGCAAACTATACCTGGAAAGCAGTAAACGGTGCTCTTGCAGCAGCAGATGCTGACGGAATCACACCCACAGACTGGCAGGTAACAGTAAACGGCGGTGCATCCCTTGCTCATGCAGCTGCAAACTGGTTCAACGGTAACTACGGCGATGCTACAAACTCCCAGTCCTGGACATCAACATATTATGATGAAACAGGTGCAGAAAAGGGCGAACAGCACTTTGCCCGTGCAATGGGTCCCTACTCAACATGGGTTGACTTCGGCAAGGCAACAAAGTTTGCCGGCGTACGCATCACAGATAAGAACTATAATATGGTAGATGTAAGCCTCTACGGTTCAAATGACCTTGTTACATGGACTAAGCTCGGAAGCATTTCCGGCAACAACTCAAAGACAGCACAGGTTGACCTTCAGGACAATGCAAACTACCGTTATGCAAGAGTTGACGTTGACAGTTATCAGAATATGAATTCACACAGCTTTATGTTCACTCACGAAATCGTATTCCTTGATGCTTCCACAAGAATTGTTGGCGGCGACATCAACGTTGACCTTTCTGAAGACATTGAAGATGCTGTAAGAAAGTTCAATTCCGACAACGTATATGAAATTACATCCGTTAAGGTTGAAGGCGAAGAGCTTACCGCAGGAACAGACTATGTTCTTGACGGCGTAAAGGGAATCACCTTTAAGGCTGACTTCTTAGGCACTCTTGCAATCGGCGAATACACTGCAAGTGTATCCTTCTCTTCCGGCGAAGTTGTAGAAGCAAAGATTATCGTAAAAGACCTTTCTCAGTCTGATTATTACCTTGCAAAGGCAAGCAGCGCTGATGGTACTTACGAAGTATCTCTTTACAACGGTTCAGGTCTTGATGTAAAGGATGTATCCATTGTTGACGGTTCATCTGTTGAATTTACAGCATCAGGAACATCTATCGTAATGAATAGAACAGCATTCAGACGTGCAATCAACAAGATTGCTTATGAAAAACTTCCTGCTGAAGGTTCGTATGCACTTAAAGTTAAGGTAACCTTCGAGGACGATTCTGAAAAGATTTATACAGTTAACATTTTCTCCGACTGGATAAAGACAAACGGCGAGGTTACAACAACCTTCCTTGCAGACGAAGTTGCAGTAAACCCCGAATGGGCTGTACGTATGGATTCAGGTAACCAGCATGCGGCAAATACATTCTTCAAGGCAGCCGTAAACAAGAAGGATGTACAGAACTGGCACTCCACATTTGTAAATGGTTTAGGTGACGCTCCTTCCGGCACAGGTGTTCACTATATCGACATCGATATGGGAACTGCTATAACAGAAGTTGGCGGTATCCGTTATGTATCCCGTGCAAACAGCGCTGACTGGGGTAACGTAACAATATCCGGTTCTGACGACTATGCAACATGGACTGTTCTTTACACAGGTAAGGCATCCGGCACACCCGGTGCTTACACAATGAAGTTTACAGAAAATGCAAACAGCCGTTATATCAGAATCAAGATGGCAGACATTACTCATACAACTGCTGATACAATTCACTTCTTAAAGCCCACTCTTGCTGTAACAGGCGAGACAGTATTCAAGAAGGACATTAATGCAACAGATGAGGAAATCGAAATTTCCATCGAGGATATCGGTGATACAACAATCTCCAAGGTTGTTCTTGGCACTACAACCCTTACAGCTTCTCAGTATGAGTATGATGCTGAAACAGATACAATCGTAATTAAGGCAGCTACTCTTAATACAATTACAACTGAAGGCGATGTAGTTCTTGCAATCGAAACCTCCACAGGTAAGGTTGGATCCGTTACTGTTAAGTATATGGACTTCTCCAAGAAGATGTTCCCCCAGGAAGTAACACCTTACCACTTCGATCACGAAGCAAGAATCGTTTCCGGTGTTGCAAGCGGTAATATCGCTACAATCACCAACAGAAAGGTAACAACCAAGTCTGACGGATCAGCACTTACCAACAGCGACTGGGCTCATACAGCATTAAAGCACGACGATACATTTATGATTTACAGCCCCAGCGGCACAAGTGCAATCTGGAACGATGCTCCCGGTTACTTCGAGGTTGACTATAAGATTCCTCACGAGTTCTCCGGTGTAAGACTCTACCACAGAATCTGGGCTGACGGCGGTGTAAGACAGTACTTCACAACCATCAAGGAAGGTTATATGGCAGTTTCCAACGACGGTATTAACTGGGTTAAGTCCGATATCCAGACCTTCGGTGCAGGAAACCTTGACAGCCTTAACTACAACAGAAACGCATTCGATGATATGAAGTTCATCGTTGACGGCGTTCCCACAAATGTAAGTGCAAGATATGTAAGAGTATATCCCACCAAGAACGGTGCATGGCAGCCCATAGGTCTTGAAGAAATCTGTCTCTATGAGCCTTCCAGCGCATATGCAGACCTTAAGGCAGCAGACATCAAGCCCGGCGCAGCAACATACAGCCTGGCAACACTTGAAGACCTTACATTCAATGTTGAATGGAATGACTCCATCACACTCGGCACAATCTCTATCGTAACAGAAGAAGACGGAGAAGACGTTTTAGTACCCGTAAATTCCGCTTACTACTTCTGCGACGAAGAATCCTTCACAATTTCCAAGTACTTCTTCATCGACGGCGGTTACAATGTAGGTGACGAAATAGTTCTTTCCGTAGGCTTTGCCGTAGGTAAGGACATACTCGTTCCCGTAACAATTGCTGAAGCTGAAGAATATGAAGTAAACTATTCTGCAGGCGAAAACGGAACACTCAAGGCTGTTGTAAGATACACTGATATGGCAACAGGTGAAGAGGTTGAAGAAGAAGTTGCATCAGGCTCCATGGTAGGAAGACACGAAAACCTTGTATTCGTAGCTGAAGGCGCAGCAGGCTATGAGCCCGCTGGCTGGACACTTGAAGGTAAGGGCGAAGATGACGTTAAGTATGTTCGCGTTACCGACAAGAAGGATTGGGAATTCGATGCAACCAATGCAATGGAACCCGTAACCAAAGCATTTGACGGAAATGACAAAACCTATTGGCATTCCGAATACGAAACAAAGACAACCGGTTCTCCCAACCCCACTCATCTGCTTTCCGACGGTCCTTACTGGATTACAGCCGTATTCGATGAGCCTATGATGATTTCCGAAATGACTCATACAAGAAGACTTAACTCTGACGGCTCAGCTTACAATGCAGGTCAGAAGGTTAAGCAGTATAAGGTTTGGGGTACAACAGACGGTGGCGCAAACTACGATGTACTTCTTGCAGAAGGCAACACAAATCAGAATGATATAACCGATATGATAGCTCTTGCAGATGTAGGCTATATCGACGGTATCAAGTTTGAAATTTACTCAACCTTCGCAAGCGCAACAAAGAGCCATTGCACAATCGGCGAAATCGTATTCACCGAAAAGATTATAACAGAAAATCTCCTTACAGGTGACATTACCTACACAGGTTCTGCATCCCAGGAATATGAAATCGACGATCTCTTCGGCGATGCAACAGTAACAGTTGAATTTGCTGCAATCGAAGCAGGTACTGCTAAGATTACAACAGACCTTAAGAAGATTGAAGCTGAAATCGAAGAAACAAAGGTACCTTACGGTGAAAGCGCAGAAATCACTCTTGTTCCCAATGAGGGAGAAGCACTTCCCGAAGAAATTACCGTTATTATGGACGGTGCTGAACTTAAGGAAGGTCAGGACTACACCTACGATTCAGCTACAGGTGAAATCGTTGTTAAGAACGTTAAGGGCAACATCGAAATCCTTGCAGTTGCAGCAGGCGTTGACGTATTCACAGTAACATATGATGATGTAAACGGTGCAACAGGAAATCTTCCTGCAGGCGGTTCTTATACAGCAGGCGAAAAGGTAACTCTTGCTAATAATACTCTTAAGCTTACAGGCAGCACCTTCGATGGTTGGAGATGCTCTGTTGACGGAGAAATTTACGCAGCAGGTAAGAAGTACACAATGCCTGCAGAGGATGTAACATTCACAGCTGTTTGGGAAGGTAAAGAAAAGGACGACGATGACGAAGGCACAAAGAGACCTTCTTACGGCGGCGGTGGCGGTGGATCTTCTTCTTCCGGCGGTACAGGTCTTATCGGTGGCGGCGTTGGAACAGGTACAAATGTTAACCAGCACACAATCACATTGGTTGGTATCGGCACTCATAAGGCTGCAACCGGCACAGTAGTTGCAGATCCCGCAGCTAAGGAAGGCTACGACTTCATCGGCTGGTATCTTGACGAGGCATTTACAGTACCTTATGCAAATACCGGTGTAATTGAAAACGTAACACTTTATCCCTATTACAGAAGAATAAGAAGCGCAAGCGAGCTTTCCGACATCGCAGGTCACTGGGGTGAAAAGACCATCGGTGAAATGTATGTAGCTTACCTTGTAAACGGTACAGCAGACGGCAAGTTTGAGCCCGACAAGAGCATTACAAGAGCTGAATTCTGTCAGATTCTCTACTTAATGTCCGGTCAGACTACTGACGGTGCACACAACTTCACCGACGTTAACGTTGGCGACTGGTTCACAAATGCAGTAGCTTGGGCAGTTAAGAGCGGAATCACACAGGGTACATCAGAAACCACCTTTGCTCCTTATGAGAACATCACACGTGAGCAGATGGCTACAATGATTTACCGTTATGCAACACTTATGGGTCAAGATTGGACAATTACCAAGGAAGCAGGCTTTGCTGACCAGGCAGAAATTGCAACATATGCAAACTACCAGGTTAACTGGGCAGCTGACAAGGGAATTATCAACGGTTATCCCGATGGTACATTCGGTCCCAAGGCTAACGCTACAAAGGCAGAAGCAGTTACAATGCTTCAGAGACTCTTGAATCTCAAATAATTAAAAAGTCCCCGAGGAAACTCGGGGACTTTTTCTATGCATAAAAAAAGTGGCTGTGTTGCAGCCACTTTTTTGCGTGATTTTTATATTTCGTAGTCTATACAGCTTCTTATCTGAACATTGGGGCGGACAAAGGTATCTGCCACATAAACGTGGTCGGGATGAATTGCATAGCCCTTTAAGGATGCTTCATCAAGAAAGGTTGAATCAAGAATAAGATCGGCGTTGGAGGAGGAAAGCGCCTCTGTGTAAACGGTGATTTCAAGTAAGCCGGGAATCTTTCCCTTAAGGGCTTCCAGGTTTTCCTTAATGCCCTTTTTAACCTTAATCTTTTCTTCATCGGACATTTCTTTAAGTGTCCATACGATAATGTGCTTTACCATAGCTATCTCCTTTATATATAATTTTTTAATTTTGTGTTATTGTTTTTTAATTTTGTGCAAAGACAAATTTAAGCGATACTGCTATACTTAATTACAGAAGATGTGCAATAATTTCTTCTCTCGTCTTGGGTGAAAGATAGGAAGGAGCTACATCAAAAACGGTCTTACAGCCCGTCATACCCTCGTTTCTCATACGGTACACCGCTCTTGCATAGCAAACAAGTACGGAGGAGGTAAATTCGGGGTTGGAATCAAGCTTTAAGCTGTATTCAATAATCTGATTATTTTCCTTTGAAAGCCCTGTCTTTCCGCTTCTTATAACAAATCCGCCGTGGGGAAGGGATGCGTGGTTCTTCTTCATTTCATCCATAGTGATAAAGTGAACGGTGGTGTTATAGGGTTCAAAGTAGTTGGGCATAGTCTTGATTTCGTTTTCGATTCTGACCTTGTCAGCACCTTCTTCTGCCACTACAAACACCTCACGCTCGTGCTTGTCTCTTGTGCTAAGGTCGGGATTTTCGCCGCTTCTTGCACCGTTTAAGGCACTCTCGACGGGGATTGTGTACTGTCTTGCATCAATGACGCCCTCGATTCTTCTTACCGCGTCGGAATGGCCCTGGCTTACGCCCTTGCCCCAGAAGGTATAATCCTTGCCTTCGGGAAGGATTGCTTCTGCATATAAGCGGTTAACGGAAAACATACCGGGGTCCCAGCCGACGGAAATCATTGAAAGGGTAGAGCCTTCCTTTGCCGATGCATCAACATTGGCAAAATGGCGGGGGATATTTGCGTGGTTGTCAAAGCTGTCAATTACATTAAAGTGCTTTGCAAGATAGGGGGTCTGCTCCGGAAGGTCTGTTGCACTTCCACCGCAGATTATAAGAACGTCAATTTTACCCTTATGGGATAAAATGTCGTCCATAGAATAAACGGGAGCACCCGTTAAAGTTTTCACCGTTTCGGGATTTCTTCTTGAGAAAACTCCGTAAAGGGACATATCGGGATTTTGCATAACGGCACACTCAACGCCTCTGCCAAGGTTGCCGTAGCCTGCGATACCTATTTTAATGGTCATATAAATCAGCCCTTTCTTATTTGCTTTTTTCAAGTATAACACTTTTTTTTGCTGTTTTCAATAAAAAATATGCATAAAATTAAATACGCCGAAGGAAAAAGTTTTTGTATACGGCATATGTTCGTTTTATACAAAAAGTTATCGGTTTTGGACAAAAAAATACTGTTGAAAAAGGCTTTGTTATCCTTTATAATATAATAAGGAGGTGTTTTTTATGAAAATAAGGCATATTGCGAAAATATGCGGCGATCAGGACGGCGCCATCTTCTCTGACCTTCTTTTCCGCTTTAACTCCAGGGGACACTGCGGTGTTTATGATCTTAAAAAGGTTGACAAGTCGGCAGAGATACCGAAAGAGCTTACTGCCATTGCATCTTTTTATCTTGACAGGGCAGAGGAAATAGTGCCTCACTCCAATGCGGTAAATTTCGGCTGCGAATATTATTCGCCCGATGATGAATTCCCCCTGCTTTACTCCAATATATACAATAACTATGCTGCCTCTGAAAATCCCCTTAAGGGCACAAGCCTTGTATATAGATTAGAGCGGGACGGTGAAACCTTCAAAACAACTCTCCTTCAGATGATTACAATTGATTTTGCAGAGGATGAAGTCTGGAAATCACCGGGCGCAGGAAGTGACATACGCCCCTACGGGAACTTTGTAATTGACAGAGAGCGAAAGCTTTATTACGGCTACACCATGAAGGACGGCGATAATTTAACAAGATATTTTGCTTTCGATATGCCAAAGATAACGGACGGCGAAATTGACGAAAAATACGGTATAAAAAAGGTTGTCTTGAAAAAAGAAGACATTAAAGAATATTTTGATACGGAGCGCCACCGCTTTATCCAGGGCGGATGCTTTAATGACGGCAAAATTTACTCCGTCGAAGGCTTTACGGGGGATGATGTAAATTTCCCTGCACTTCGTGTTATTGATGTAAAAAAGAAAGAACAGATTGAATTTATAGACTTCCGTACTCAGGGAATATCGGAAGAAGCGGAAATGATAGATTTTTATAATGGCGACCTTTTATACAGCGACTGCTCTGGTCGACTTTATATAATAGAATAATTTAAGGAGGAAACAAATATGAAAAAACTACTTGCTATCGCACTTGTGTTTACTTT
>JAZSAR010000215.1:0-11384 GCA_045601965.1 Clostridia bacterium | reverse complement strand
GAAAAAGCAGAATCGGGAAGCCACTATTCGGCATACGTTTCAAGCGGTGTGTCAGGCCACGTCGGCGGAGACTTGCTTGTAAGAAAGACAGTTTCTGAAATCAACAAAATGTTTGAATAATTTTAGGCAGTCAGAGTTTAGCAAAGAGGTGTTTTGTTTTGGGATTACTTGCTCAGCCAAAGGGTGTACGTTTTTCAAATAAATATCTTATTATGTTTTTCCTGCCCATATTTTTTGAACAGCTTATGCTGGCAGGCCTCGGCTTTGCGGACACCTGGATGGTATCTTCAAAGCTCGGAACAACAGCTCTTGCAGGCGTTGCCCTTGTAAACAGAATTGACAACTTCGCAAAGCAGTTTTTCCTTGCCCTTGCCCAGGGCGGAAGCGTTGTGCTTGCCCAGTACATAGGCGCAAAGGATGAAAAGGATGCAAGAGGCGCAATGAAAACCAACATACAGATTGTGGTTGGAATCGGAATTCTCTTTATGCTTTTTATGATTTTCGGAAAAGCTCTGTGTATAAATCTGTTTTTCGGAAAGGCAGAGGAAGATGTGATAGCAGTAAGCCTTAAATATCTTTCCGTTACGGCAATGTCCTATCCCTTTGTGGCACTTTATTATACAGGCTCATCACTCCTCCGTGTTATGGGTAAAACCAAAATCACATTTGTAAGCTCTGCCTGCATGATGGGTATAAATCTGGCATTTAAGTATCTTTTCATCTTCCGCATCGGTATGGATGTGGAGGGTGCGGCTCTTTCCACACTTATTGCTATGGCGTTAGTTGGCTTTGCACTTCTTATAATGCTTAAATCAAAGAAAAACCCCGTAAGCTTAGAGCATATGATTAAACCTGAGTTTGATCTTAAAATGTCTTTAAGGGTTCTTAAAATTTCCGTTCCCAACGGAATTGAGCAGGGAATGTTTCAGCTTGGAGCATTAATTCTTGCAGGACTTGTATCGGGGCTTGGTAAAGATGCCATAAATGCCGACCATGTGGCAAGGAATATAAGCCCGGTGCTTTACGGTGTTTCCGCAGGCTTCAACGCCCTTATAATGACCGTGGTCGGTCAGTGTATCGGGGCAGGGGATATAAGTGAGGCTGTGCGGTATAAAAAACATATCGTGAAAATGAACCATCTTTTTGTGCTTTTGTCGGCGGTGATATTCTTGCCGTTGTTCAGACCGCTTATAAAGCTTTTCGGAGTTTCGGCACAAACGGAAGTCTGGACATTGCAGATTTTAATTCTTTATACAATATTCTCGGTTTTGTTCTATCCGCCAAGCTTTGCAACACCTTCGGCGCTCAGAGGTGCAGGGGACACAAGGTTTGTGATGGTTGCTGCGGCATCTTCAATGTTTGCCTTCAGAATAGGTGCTGCATATCTTGCAATTAATGTCTTTAAGGCAGGAGTGCTGGGTATCTGGATTGCAATGCTTCTTGACTGGGTTGTGAGATCGGTTATATTTGAATTAAGATTCAGACACGGTAAGTGGAAAACCCATCATGTAATATAAAGAAAACACCTATGCTTTTGCATAGGTGTTTTCTTTATATCTGCCTTTTTATATCTGTTTTATTGCATCTGTGGGCGTAATTCCGAAGTGTTTTTTAAAAACCTTGCTGAAGTAAAGTGCGTCGGAATATCCCGATGAAAATGCAATGTCCTTAACCGAATCGAAATCTCCGCTGTCAAGAAGGGTTCTTGCGTGGGAAATACGCTTTTGAGTTATGTAGCTCTGGGGGCTTTCTCCAAATCGGGAAGTAAATATTTGCCTGAAATAGGTGTCGGATATTCCGCAAAGGCGATGGAGCTTATCTGTTTTAAGGGAAGGATCATATAAATGCTCCGTTAAATAGTCTACGGCAGGATCGATTACGGAAAAGCGGTGCTTTTCTTTGTAGCCGGTATTTTCAAGGGAGGAAAGATAAGATAAAAGGTCGTAAAAGAGGGCATAGCACTTATACTTGTCTGACGGTGAACCGAAATTCCACATATCCGTGAAATTACCTGTTATTCTTTCAAAGGCGTAGAAGTTTTCAAGTGAATAGCATTTCGGAACGGGATTTTTAATGTTTCCTAAAAAATTTATGGATGTATAATAGGACTCATCCTCAGATACGGTCTTATAACAATAGGTTATGCCTTTGGGAAGGAACATCATATCCCCGGGATTTACCCGGATTTTTTTATCAGAAAAATCGTAAACCACCGAGCCTTTGGTTCTTATGATAAAAGAATTGGTCTTTCTGTTTACAATTCTGCTTTCTTTTTTACAAGCCTGGCAAAGTGAAGAAACTATTTCTGTATTTTCTATATTATCAAACATAAAAAACTCCTTGAAAATAGATTTATCCATATTTTATCATAGTTTTTTAGATTTTGCAAGGTGTGATTTAGTTTTGAAAATTCCATATTGTTTTATATTTTCCATTTACGAAATACGATAAAGTCTTATAATTAAAAGGTATTGATTTCGGGAGGATGTAAAATGAAAAAAACAAACTATAAATGGGTGATAGTGGCATTGTCATTTTTAATGGTAATGCTTTGCCTCGGCTTTTGCAGCTCACCCAAAAGCCTTTTCATAGTGCCGGTTACAGAGGCACTCGGCGTAACAAGAAGCGCACTTTCCGTAAACGACAGCCTGAGGTTTATAACATCTGCTGTTGTAAATATGTTTTTTGGCTATTTAATCGGAAAATTCGGTGCGAAAAAGCTTATACTTACTGGCCTTATCAGCCTTATGGCTTCTCAGTTTGTGTATTCTGTCTCTGATAATGTCTATGTTTATGCAATAGGCGGCATATTGCTTGGTGCAGGTCTTTCCTGGACAACAACCACAATGGTGGGAAGCATTGTAAATAAATGGTGCAGGGAAAACAAGGGAACTATAATGGGCATGGTGCTTGCGGCAAACGGAGTGGGCGGTGCCATAGCCATTCAGGTGCTTACCCCTGCGATAGAAAAGGGTACATTTGGTTATGTAAATGCATATCGCATTGTAATTGCGGTTCTTGCTGTGGTATTTATTCTTATTGCCTTATTTTTCAAAAATGAGCCTGAAAAAAGCGAAGGAGCGGCGGAGGCAGTCGTTAAAAAGAAACGCAGAGGTGCCGAGTGGAGCGGTATAGCTTTTAATGATGCTGTTAAAATGCCCTATTTCTATGCGGCGGCAATTTGCATATTCTTAACGGGATTTGTACTTCAGAGTGTAAACGGCGTTGCTGTGGCACATATGAAGGATGCGGGACTTGATCCGGCTTATGTTGGATGGGTATGGAGTATGCACTCTCTCGCTCTTGCAGGATTTAAGTTTCTTACGGGATTTATATATGACAGATTCGGACTTCGCACAACAATGAACGTATGCTCTGTTATGGCGGTACTGGTAATGATTTGCCTTATGAATGTTTCTCCCACCCCAATGGGAAAGGTTTTTGCGATGATTTATGCGCTCTTTTCATCCCTTGCCCTGCCCCTTGAAACAATTATGCTTCCCATTTATGCGGGAGATTTGTTCGGGCAAAAATCCTTTGATAAAATTCTCGGTATTTTTGTGTCGGTAAATACAGCAGGTTATGCTTTAGGTGCGCCTTTCATTAACGCCTTTTACGACATTAAGGGAAGCTATAATATAGGATTTATGACAACTGCCGTTGTTATGGTTGGCGTAATTATCGCAATGCAGTTTATTATAACTAAAGGTCATAAATTAAGAAAAGCCGCGGAAGTATAAAAAGAAAAAGGAGTAAATTTTTACTCCTTTTTTTTACACGGCAAAAAAAGGAAAATATTGCAAAAAATAAGGAAAAAAACATAATATATTCGATTGACTATGAATCTTTAATTGTGTATAATAAAAAGAGATTGGAGGTGCTGTCGTGGATTTTGAAATAATTGATTTTCACACTCATCCCTTTTCAGACAGTGAACAAAATATATGTGCTCATAAGGATATAATAGCTATGGATGAAGCCTATTCAAAGGATGTTCTTACGAGCATGGGAATAACAAAAATCTGTGGCTCTGTGGTAGAAAGAGACAGCGGAAAATATGAAAATGTATGGGATCGAATTATTGCAAACAATAACGAGGCTTTAAGGCTTCGTGATTTATATAAAGGGTTTTACATTCCCGGTTTTCACATACATCCCGACTATGCGGAGGAATCGATTTCGGAAATAAACCGTATGGCAAAAGAAGGCGTTAAGCTTATCGGGGAAATTGTTCCCTATATGTATGGATGGAAGGATTACGGAAGCGAAGGTCTTTCTGAAATCTTAAACGAAGCAGGCAGAAAAAATATGACAGTAAGTCTTCACACCTTGCCTGAAAATGCAGAAGGTATGGGAAAAATGGTATCTGAGCATCCCGATGTAATTTTCGTTGCGGCACACCCGGGGGAATATCCTACATTGATGATGCATTTCGATCTTGCAAAAAAATATGATAACTATTATCTTGATTTGTCAGGAACGGGAATAACCCGCTACGGAATGTTAAAACGTGCCATTGATGTTTTCTCGGCGGACAGAATCCTTTTCGGAACGGATTATCCTACCTGTAATCCCGCCATGTTTGTCGGCGGAGTAGTAAACGATACACTTATCAAGGATAGCGACAAGGAAAAGATTTTATCCTTAAATGCAAAGAGATTGCTTGATTTATAGGAGACATTATGAAATCGAATTTTCACACACATTCAACCTTTTGTGACGGCGTAAACACTCCTGAAGAAGTTGTATTATACGGAATAGATAAAGGTTTTTCTGCAATCGGCTTTTCATCCCACGGCTATACACCCTATGACCTTCGCTACTGTATTAAGGATATAGAAGGATACAGGGTAGAAGTTAATCGCTTAAAGGAAAGGTACAAGGAAAAAATCGAGGTATATCTCGGCGTTGAAGAGGATGCTTTTGCACCTGCCAAGAGAAATGATTTTGACTATATAATAGGTTCCTGCCACTATTTTCTGGTTGAGGGTAAGTATTACCCGATAGACTCATCCTATGATTATTTCAAGGCAGGACTTAAAGCTTTTGACGGCGATGTAATAAAGCTTACGGAAAACTACTATGAAAATTTCTGCGAATATATAAACAGAAGAAAGCCTGATGTTATCGGGCACTTCGATTTAATCACCAAGTTTGACGAAATTGATGAAGTGAGATTTTTAAACAATGAAAAATACCTCACGCTTTCTGAAAAATATGTGAAAGAGGCGCTTAAAAGCGGCTCACTTTTCGAGTTTAATACGGGAGCAATAGCAAGGGGATATCGCAAAACGCCCTATCCTTATGAAAATTTACTTCATATCATCCGTAAAGAGGGTGGAGGACTTATTTTATCCTCCGACAGCCACGAGGTTAAAACACTGGACTTTCAGTTTGATGAAAGCAGAAAAATGCTTAAGGATTTAGGCTTTTCGTACGTATATACATTTTCGGGCGGAGAATTCGTAAAAGACTTTCTTTGATAAAGGTATTGACAAACCGATATTCTGTGCTATAATGTATTTATCCAGCCATTGGACAAATAAAGAGGGGAGAAAACGATGGATAACAAGGCATCACAGCAGTTTATTAAAGAAGCCAACATAAAACTTGTGTTTTCTCTCATACATAAAAACAAAAAAATCTCCCGCGCAGATATTAAAAAGATAACTAACCTTTCCGCAACCACAGTTTCCACATTGGTTGAGGAATTAATGGCGGAGGGCTTTGTTTCAGAGTGCGGAATAAAAAACACAAAAAGCAGCGGAAGAAAAGCCGTTATGCTTAAAGTAAATTCCGGCGGAGGCTTTTTTATCGGACTTGATGTTCAGAAAACAAGGATTGAGGCTGCCTGCTACGGTCTTGATTTTACGCTTGAAGAAAAAATTGAGCATCCCGTAATAAAAGGGGAAAACCTTGCTATGGGAGTAATGCACACCGTAGGAAGGCTATCAAGAAAAAGAAGGATACTTGGTATAACCATCGGGCTTCCCGGTGTTATCGACCCTGCTACGAATACGCTTATATCATCAACGGTTATGGCGGCAGAGGATGCAAAGGATATTTATTCCACAATTAAAGAAGCTCTGCCCGACGTTGATATTTATCTTAAAAATAACTCGGGGCTCATCGCCCTTGCGGAAAAGGAATTCGGCGGTCACGAGCATCCCGAAAATTTAATATCCGTTGATATTGACGACGGTGTAGGTGCGGGAATTTTAATTGACGGTGAAATTTATGACGGAAGCGGAATGGCGGGGGAGTTTGGTCATATCAGCGTTGACTTTAACGGAAAGCGCTGTAAATGCGGCTCATACGGTTGCCTAGAATTATATTCAAGTATGCCGGCAATTTTAGATGCGACAAAGGTGAAATCTGCAAAGGAAGTAAAAAAGCTTTCAGGCGAAAAGGAAAAAGAGGCACTTAAAAAATCGGCACGTGCCCTTGCCTTCGGAATTAACAATATCGTAAATCTGCTTGATCCCGAGCTTATCGTAATCGGCGGCTCGGTAAGGGAGACGGGGGATGCGTTTCTTAATACTGTAAAGGAGTGCTTTTCGGAAATTTCCCTCATAAAAAATAAAAAAATAGTATATTCTGAATTAAAGGAAAATCCCGTTGCCTTAGGCGGCGCAAGATACTCCTTTGATAAGCTTTTCAGCATATAAAAAAACCGCAATTGAGGCGAAAACCGCCTCAAGCGGATTTTTTTGGAAATAATTAGTCCAGTCATTGGACAAATCAAATACGAAAGGGTGTTTTATTATGGCAAAGGAAAAAGAAATAGTTATGAACGGAGCGGGGATTGAGGAAATCGGCTTTCCTATGTGGCCCCAGTTCAACGAAAAGTCCTACGACGAGGTTTTAGAGGTATTAAAGACAGGTAAGGTTAACTACTGGACAGGTAAAAAGGGTATGGAATTTGAAGAAAAGTGGGCAAAGTGGATGGGTGCCAAGATGGCAGTTTCCTGCACTAACGGTACTGCGGCTCTTCACATTGCACTTGCGGCATTGAATATCGGCCCCGGCGATGAGGTTATCGTTACATCCTATTCCTTCATTGCATCCTCCTTCGCAGTTCTTCAGGCAGGTGCAATTCCCGTATTTGCTGACGTAACAGACGACCATACACTTGATCCCGAAAGTATCGAAAGCTTAATCACAGAAAGAACAAAGGCAATTTTGGTTGTTCACCTTTATGGTGTTGTTGCCGATATGGGCGGTATTTTAGCTGTTGCAAAGAAGCACAACTTAAAGGTTGTTGAAGACTGTGCACAGTGCTTCGGCGGTGAATATAACGGCGTTAAGGCAGGTTTAATAGGTGACGTTGGATGCTTCTCCTTCTGCCAGAGCAAGCACTTTACCACCGGCGGTGAAGGCGGTATGGTTGTAACAAACGACGAAGAAGTAGGCTGGGAGTGCCGTTCCTTCCGTGACCACGGTTACGACGTAAAGACAAGAATGAATATGCTTGCACTGGAAGAAAAGCTTCCTTATATCCACAGAAGAGTGGGCTTTAACTACAGAATGACAGAAATGCAGTCCGTTATCGGTATCAACGAGCTGGCAAGACTTGATGACTGGAATCTTGCAAGAAGATTCAAGTATGCAAAAATGTACGACGAAGCTTTCACAGGCTTAAAGGGAATCAAGAAGCTTCCCGTAAACACAAAGGAAAGAAAGAATGCTTACTGGTGGTATCCCATTTTAGTTGACCTTTCAGTTCTTGACTGCGACGCTCCCCAGATCGTAAAAGAGCTTGGTGCTGCAAAGATTCCCTGCTACGGTATTCAGTGGCCCGAAGCTTATGAAGAAAAGGCATATAGAGAGCACGGCGGATTCGGCGAAGCTAAGTTCCCCTTCGAGTCCAAGGAATATGCAAATCCTTCTGCTGTTCAGTACGATAAGGTATTCTGCAAGAATGCACACGCTCTTCGTGCACAGACAGTTTGCCTCTTCTTACATCCCTCCTGGGAAGAAATTCACATTGAAAAGTGCATAGAAGGCTTTAAGAAAGTTCTTGCTGCACACACAAAATAAGTCTACCGGAACCTTAAAATACAAAACTTTGAAGGGTTGCGAAAGCAACCCTTCGCCCGAAAGGGTCAATCCTTAAATGAAAGGAAGGAAAGATATGAAAAAAGTTAAATGGGGCGTTATTGCCTGCGGAGGAATTGCAGACAGAAGAACTCTTCCGGGTATGATGCTTTCCGATAAGGCGGAGCTTGTTGCCGTTATGGATACAAGCATAGAAGCCGCAGAAAATTGTAAGGAAAAATACGGGGCAAAATATGCTTTTACAAAGTATGAGGATGTTTTAGCTCTTGATGAAATAGATGCAGTTTATATCGCTTCTCCTGTTTTCTTCCATAAGGAGCAGGCAATTGCGGCGGCAAAGGCTAAAAAGCACATTCTGCTTGAAAAGCCCGTTGCATTGACCGTTGCCGATGCCGAAGAAATTAAAAAGGCGTGCGAGGAAAACGGCGTAAAAGTGAGCATCGGCTTTCTTATGCGCTTCCACGGCTATCATCAGAAAATCAAGGAGATTATAGCGGAAGGTAAAATCGGTGAAATCGTTTCAATCCGCGGTCAGTTCACCTGCTGGTATCCCGATATAGAGGGCGCATGGCGTCAGAAGAAGGCAACAAGCGGAGGCGGTGCACTGGTTGATATGGGTATCCATGTAATCGACCTTATTCACTATATCACAGGACTTAAGGCGGTGGAGGTTGCGGCGTTCAATCAGACACAGACCTTTAATTATGAGGTTGACGATTCCTCCAACGTAATTATGAAAATGGATAACGGCTCTGTTGCCTATGTTGATTCCAACTTCAATATTCCCGATGCCGCATCGGTTGCAAAGCTTGAAATTTACGGCACAAAGGGAAGCATTGTTGCTCACGGCACTCTCGCTCAGGCAGAGGTTGGTAACGTTGATATTTTAATAAGCGACGACTCCCTTGAGTATGATGCAAGCCAGGCACGTGGTGAGCTTACACCCGTATCCCTTTCCGATGTGCCCTTAGGAAATATGTACACCAAGGAAATTGACGGTCTTTGCGATGCGATAACGGAAGGGGAAGAGCCTCCCGTATCAATCGAAAGTGCAATTTACGACCAGAAGATTATAGAAGCGGCGTATAAATCCACCGAAACAAAGAGTTTTGTAAGAGTTTAATGGGGTATCAGTATGAATAATTTAAAAGCAGGCTTCGGAAGACTGGTTATAAATCCCGAAGAGGGAACACCCATTGCGGGCTATTATAAGCCCCGATTCGTTGAGGGAATACTTGACGACCTTGAGGTAAATGCTCTTTCGCTTTCTGACGGAAAGGAAACCGTTCTGATTATCGCCGTTGACAACTGCGGGCTCAGAATGGAATTACTTGACGATTACAGGTTGGCAATTTCAGAAGAAACAGGCGTTCCTTTTGAAAACATTATAATATGCTCAACCCATACTCACACAGGTCCATCCAGCAAGGATGTTGATAAGTGTGAGAAAACAGAAAAGTATATGGCTTTCCTTAAGGATAAGCTTAAAGAAGTGTCACTTCTTGCCGTTTCTGACCTTACCGATGCAAAAATGGGCTACGGGGTAGGCGAAGCTAAAAACATATCCTTCGGCAGACGCTACGTTATGAAGGACGGAAGCATAAAGACCAATCCCGGTGTAAATAATCCCGACATTGTAAAGCCTCTCGGCATGGTTGATGAACGTGTAAGCGTTTTAAGATTTGACCGAACAGACGGCAAAACCTTGATCTTTACAAACTTCACCACTCATCCCGATGTTGTTGGCGGAAGCAAAATATCTGCAGACTGGCCCGGCCTTACAAGAAGGACTGTTGAAAAGGTTATTGATAACTCCTTATGCATTGTGGTAAATGGGGCAGAGGGCGATGTAAACCACGTTAATGTAAACCCAAAGGGCGGCGACTTTAACGGAATGTTCAACGATTTTGACGATGTTGCCCGCGGCTATAGTCACGCACAGCATATGGCAAATGTGGTTACGGGCGGTGTGCTTCAGTGCTTCTGCAAAGTAAACTATGTGGATGTGGATGAAATCAGCGCAAAGGCAAAGGTAGTGGAAATTGCATCCAATATGCCAAAGCCTTCCGATATGGCGGAGGCTCACAGAATAAACGAGCTTCATAAGGCAGGCAAGGACGATGAAATTCCCTATTCGGGAATGATGCTTACAACCGTTGTTGCCGAGGCGGCAAGGATGGTGGCGCTTGAGCACGGCCCCGAAAGCTTTCCGATGAACATAAATGCGGTGTCATTGGGAAAGGTTGCTTTTGTGACAATCCCCGGTGAAGGCTTTACCGATATCGGTCTTGCCCTTAAAGAGACAGAAGGCTTTGATCTGGTTATCCCGATAGGCCTTGCCAACGGCTATGAAGGATATTTCCCCATGAAGGATTCCTATGACGAGGGTGGCTATGAGGCAAGAAGCTCCCGCTTTAGAAAAGGCGTTGCAGAGCATATAATCCATGAAGGAAAGTCACTGTTAAAAACACTTTAAGATTAAAATAACAGAAGCTGTTTGCTTCTGTTATTTTTTTAACACATTAATGTTTTTAATACCCTTAACCATAACTATAAATAAAAGTTATGATGTCGATAATATTTAAAGATAGCGAAAAAGAGGTCTTAAGTTTGACATAGGTGCATATTTATGATAAAATAAAGGCATCTAATTTGAAAGGATGATAATAAATGAAAAAGTTAATGGCAATCATTATGGCTGTTGCAATGGTTCTTGCTCTTGCACCTTGCGGCACAAGTGGCACAAAGATGACAATGGGTACAGGCGGTACATCAGGTACATATTACGGCTATGGCGGCGTACTCGGTCAGTATATACAGAATAATGCAAATATCGGCGTAACAGTTGTTTCCACCGACGGTTCCAAGGCTAACATCCAGGGTATCGCGGCAGGCAACTATCAGCTCGGTACAGTTCAGTCAGACGTTATGTCTTATGCCTGGGAAGGTACACGTTCCTTTGAAACAGAAGGTAAGATTGATTCCTTCCGTACAATTGCAGGACTCTATGCAGAATCTGTTCAGCTTGTAACAATGAATCCTGAAATCAAATCAGTTGCTGATTTAAAAGGTAAATCAGTATCAATCGGTGCTCCCGGTTCAGGTGTTTACTTTAACGCAATTGATGTTTTAACTGCAGCAGGTCTCGCTGAAACAGACATCAAAGCTCAGTATCAGTCTTTTGCTGACAGTGCTGACGCTTTAAAAGACGGTAAAATTGATGCAGCATTTATCGTAGCAGGTCCTCCGACACCCGCAATCACAGAGCTTTGCACAACTAACAGTGCATATCTCGTACCTATTGACGGCGATGTTGCAGCAAAACT
>JAZSAR010000214.1:0-6825 GCA_045601965.1 Clostridia bacterium | reverse complement strand
GGATGCAATATGCCGTTAACAAACGAAGAATTCAAGCCGAAGATTGTGGCATTTTGCTGCAACTGGTGCTCCTATGCCGGTGCCGACCTTGCGGGAAGCAGCCGTCTATCCTACAGTGCCGATGTTAAAATTATAAGAGTGCCATGCTCCTGCCGTGTAAATCCCATGTTTATTCTGCGTGCCTTTGAAAAGGGAGCGGACGGAGTTATAATCTGCGGATGTCACCCCGGCGACTGCCACTATTCAACGGGTAACTACTACGCAAGACGCCCTATGACGCTGTTATTTTCAATGCTTGACTTTATCGGTGTTGAGCGTGGCAGAACAAGAGTCGAATGGGTATCTGCGGCAGAGGGTGTTAAATTTTCACAGACAATGACAGAATTTGTTGATAAAATAAAATCCCTCGGTAAAAACGTAAGATTGGAGGACTTAAGATGCAAAGACTGATTGAAAGAGCAAAAGAGCTTCTTGTTAGCGGTGAAGTTAAAAGAGTCCTCGGCTGGAAAAAAGGGGATATGGGATATAACCACGAGCCTTATTTCTTTAACAGCGCAGAAGAACTTCAGGACTTTGTCTATGACGGATTTTCAGGCGCAAATTTAAGTAAATTTATGATAGAAGCTTCCAAGCTTGAAGGAAAAACACTTGTATTCTTAAAGCCCTGCGACACCTACAGCTTTAACCAGCTCTTAAAGGAAAACAGAGTAAAAAGAGAAGCTGCCTATATAATAGGCGTTGGCTGCAAGGGAAAGCTTGATATTGAAAAAATCAAGGCAAAGGGCATAAAGGGAATCCTTGAAATTGATGGAGCGGAAGAGTTTTCGGAAAACGAAACACTTAAGGTTAAAACCCTTTACGGTGAAGAGGAAGTTTCCTATAAGGAAGCTCTTCTTGGCAGATGCCATATGTGTAAGGGCAAGGAGCATAAGATTTATGACGAGGTAATAGGGGATAGCGTAGATACAGCCGACGAGGAAAGATTTGCCGAGGTTGAAAAAATCGAAGCTATGACACCCGAAGAAAGATTTTCCTTCTTCAAGGCGGAGCTTTCAAAGTGCATCCGTTGTAACGCCTGCAGAAACGTATGCCCCGCATGCTCCTGCAGAAAGTGCGTGTTTGACTCTGCCAAGTTTGACTCCGAGCAGAAGGCAAACTCCGATTCCTTTGAAGAAAAGATGTTCCACATCATAAGAGCCTTCCACGTTGCCGGAAGATGTACAGACTGCGGAGAGTGCAGCCGTGTCTGCCCAGAGGGTATTCCGCTTTATCTTTTCAATAAGAAGTTTATAAAAGATATTGACACATATTTTGGCGAATATAATGCAGGTGAAAACATCGAGGATGAAGCACCCCTCACAAGCTTTACCTTTGATGATTTAGAGCCTGACGAAAGGAGATAAAAATGAAAAAGATTAAAAAAGAAAATCTTGATGCGCTTTTTTCCTTTATCTCCGGAAAAAATGAACTCTATGTGCCCGTAAAAATCGGAGCGGGCACAAACTTCGCTCTTTATGAGGAAGGAACAAAGGCTGATTTAGACACACTTAAAACCGTAAAATCCCCCAAGGACATTTTCTTCCCGCAGAGCGAAACCTTATACACCTGCACAAAAGAAGAAGGCAAAATGAAGATAACTGCAGAAGAGCTAAAGTCTCACGATTTTGTGGTTTTCGGAATGAGAGGATGCGACGTTGCGGGCTTAGAGGTTTTGGATAAAGTATTTTTATCTGAGCCCATTGACACCTTCTATGCCGCAAGACGCGACCACGGCGTAATTGTAACTGCTGCCTGCTCTTTCCCTGAGGAGAGCTGTTTCTGCTCAGTTTTCGGTATTGATGCTTCTTCACCTTTGGGAGATGCGGTGTATTATATGGTTGGCGATGAATTAATCTTTGAAGCTAAAACCGAAAAGGGCGAAAAGTTTTTAGAGCTTATCGGTGAGTTTTTGACCGACGGCGGAGATAAGGAAGCGGAAGACGAAAAGGCAAAAATCAAGGAAATAATAAAAAAGCTTCCCTACAGCAATCTGTCGCTTTCCGGCTGGAACGGCGATGCAACAGACGAAAAGTTCAATTCACCCTTATGGGAGGATTTATATAAGGGCTGTTTAGCCTGCGGAACCTGCACATTTTCCTGCCCCACCTGCCAGTGCTATGACATAAAGGACTATACTACGGGAAATGGCGTTATGCGTTACCGCTGCTGGGACTCCTGTATGTATTCCGATTTTACAATGATGGCACACGGAAACAACAGAACAAGCCAGATGCAGCGCTTCCGTCAGAGATTTATGCACAAGTTAGTATATTTCCCTGCCAATAACGACGGAATGTATTCCTGCGTGGGCTGCGGCAGATGCGTTGATAAATGCCCCTCTGCCCTTAATATAGTAAAGGTCATAAAGGCCTTTGGAAAGGAAGGTAAGTGAAATGAGCGACTGTACATGTAAAAGTAAATACAGGGAAGATATACTTATCCCGAAGGTTGGTATTATCACCGAAATAACAGAGCAGACTCCCGATGTTAAAACCTTCCGTGTAAATGCACCCGGCGGCGGAAAAATGTTCGAGCATATGCCGGGACAATGTGCAATGCTTTGCGCACCCGGTGTAAGCGAGGGTATGTTTTCAATAACATCCTCTCCCACCAATAAAGAATATCAGGAATTCAGTATTAAAAAGTGCGGAGTTTTAACCGACTATCTTCACAGCCTCTCAGTTGGCAGTGAAATTGCCATAAGAGGGCCCTACGGAAACCATTTCCCTGTGGAGGATAAGCTTAAAGGGAAAGACCTTCTCTTTATCGCAGGCGGTATAGGTCTTGCACCGCTTCGCTCTGTCATAAACTATGTTTTCGATAACCGTGACGATTACGGTAAGGTTGATATTTTATACGGCTCACGTTCAAGTGCCGACCTTGTGGGACTTTCCGAAATCGAAAACGTATGGAAGAAAATGAAGGACACAAACGTGTACCTTACAATCGACCGCGAGGAAGAATCCTGGAACGGCCACGTCGGCTTCGTTCCTTCCTACCTTAAGGAAATAGGCTTCTCCAACGATAAAACCGCTTTGGTCTGCGGCCCTCCCATAATGATAAAGTTTGTGCTTGAAGCATTGGGTGAGCTTGGCTTTTCCAAGGAGCAGGTATACACCACTTTGGAGCTTCGTATGAAGTGCGGTATCGGCAAATGCGGAAGATGTAACATCGGTTCAAAATATGTATGCAAGGACGGCCCTGTATTTCGCTGTGACGAAGTAGACGAATTGCCGGACGAGTATTGAGAAAGGTAAGTGTACTATGGAAAATATGGTAAATGTATTCTTTTTCGGAAAGAAATATACTGTTCCCGCAGGGCTCACAATAATGAGTGCCATGGAATATGCGGGCTACAGCCTGGTAAGAGGTTGCGGCTGCCGTAACGGATTTTGCGGTGCCTGTGCAACCATCTACCGTATAAAAGGAGAGAGGGACTTAAAGGTTTGCCTTGCCTGCCAGACAACGGTGGAGGACAATATGTATGTGGCAACACTTCCTTTCTTCCCGCTTATAAAAGAAGTATATAACATAAACGAGGTTTCTCCCACAAGTCAGATTATGATGCAGCTTTATCCCGAAATTTACAGCTGTATCGGATGTAATGCCTGCACAAAGGCATGTACTCAGGATCTTAATGTAATGCAGTATATCGCATATGCTCAGAGAGGCGACTTTGAAAAGTGCGCCGAGGAATCCTTCGACTGCGTAATGTGCGGCGTTTGCTCATCCCGCTGTCCTGCAGGAATAAGCCATCCTCAGGTTGGTCTTCTTGCAAGACGTCTTACAGGTAAGTATCTTGCACCTTCGAGCGGACATTTGGAGGCAAGAGTTAAGGAAATCGAGGAAGGCACCTTTACGGAATTAATCGAAGACCTTATGCAAAAGCCTATTGAAGAGTTGAAAGAGCTTTACAATACAAGAGAAATTAAGAAATAAGAAAGGAGGAACTTTTATGTTTACAGAGGAAATGCTTGCTTCAGTTAAAAAAGTTGAAGCTACAAGAAAAGAAAGAATCGGCTTTGAGCCTAAGAGAATGACAGCAGAAGAAAAGGATGCATTACTTAAGAAGTTCCATCCTGACTATAAGGAAGAAGGCTTTAAAAACCTTACTGTCGGTCCCAACAAGGGTGACAAGGTGCCCGAAGAGCTTTGCGAGCTTCTTCAGGGCAGAAGCAGAACTCTTGATTTAGACATTGACCTTACAAAAATCGACTATGATGTGGACGTACTTGTAATAGGCGGCGGCGGTGCCGGCTCATCTGCGGCAATTGAAGCAAATGAAGCGGGCGCAAACGTAATGATTGTTACAAAGCTTCGTATCGGCGATGCCAACACAATGATGGCAGAGGGCGGTATCCAGGCGGCAGACAAGGAAAACGACTCTCCCGCACAGCACTATATCGACGCTCTCGGCGGCGGTCATTATGCAAACGTTCCCGAGCTTTTAAGAAAGCTTGTAACAGACGGCCCCGGTGCCATCAAGTGGCTTAACGACCTTGGGGTAATGTTTGACAAAGATAAGGACGGCACAATGATTACCACCCACGGCGGCGGTACATCAAGAAAAAGAATGCACGCCGCAAAGGATTATTCCGGTGCGGAAATTATGAGAACTCTCCGTGACGAGGTATTAAACCGCAAGATTCCCGTGATTGACTTTACTGCGGCAATTGAACTTCTTACAGACGGTAAGGGAAGCGTAACAGGTGCAGTTCTTAAAAATATGGAAACAGGCGAAATCTTAATTGCAAGAGCCAAAACCGTAATCATCGCAACCGGCGGTGCGGGAAGACTTCACTATCAGGGCTTCCCTACATCAAACCACTACGGTGCAACAGCTGACGGACTCATCTTAGGTTACCGTGCGGGAGCAAAGCTTTTATATGCCGATACCCTTCAGTATCATCCCACGGGCGTTGCATATCCCGACCAGATTTACGGTGCACTTGTAACAGAAAAGGTTCGTTCCATCGGTGCTATGCTTGTAAATGCCGAGGGTGTTGCATTTATGCATCCGTTGGAAACCCGTGACGTATCTGCGGCATCCATCATCCGCGAATGTACCGAAAGAAATTTAGGTGTAACAACACCCCACGGAAGTGCGGTATGGCTTGATACTCCCATGATTGAAGAAATTCACGGTGAGGGAACAATCGAAAAGAGAATTCCCGGAATGATGAGAATGTACGGAAAATACGGATGGGATATAAGAAAAATGCCCATGCTTGTTTTCCCCACGCTTCACTATCAGAACGGCGGTCTTTTCATTAATCCCGATGGTATGACAGATGTTAAAAACCTCTTTGTTGCAGGTGAGGCTGTGGGCGGTATACACGGAAGAAACCGTCTTATGGGTAACTCACTTCTTGACATCATCGTATTCGGCCGTCACGCAGGTAAAATGGCAGCAAAGTTAAGCAAAGAAACAGAGGCAGGGGAACTTACTCTTTCTCACGTTGAAGCATTCGAGAAGGAAAGAAAGGAAGCGGGTATCGTAAATGACACCGCATCTCCGAGACTTCTTCCCGATTACACAAGAAAGTGAGGGTTTTTATGGAAACACTTATTACCTGGTTTACCGAATCTGTAATGGGAAATCCCCTTATGATTACATTTTTAATACTTTCCCTCGGCTATATTATCGGAAGTATAAAAATTGCAGGACTTGAGCTTGGAACGGCGGGGGTGCTTCTTGTTGCTCTTGTTTTCGGCCATTTCGGCTACAGCGTTCCTTCCGTTGTGGGAGATTTAGGGCTTATCGCCTTTGTTACGGCGGTTGGCTTTATCGCAGGCCCTAAATTTTTCAGAAACTTCAAAGTAAATGCAAAATCTTATATTTTGCTTGGAGTTATAGTAATTGCCGCAGGTGCTCTTACAACAATAGGCATTATAAAAGTATTCAATATTCCGACGGATATTTCAGTTGGTATGATGGCAGGTGCTCTTACAAGCACCCCCGGCCTAGGTGCGGCAATTGAAGCAACCGGCTCAGACCTTGCATCCGTGGGCTACGGCATTGCTTATCCCTTCGGCGTTGTGGGCGTTGTGCTTTTCGTTCAGCTTGTCCCGAAAATCCTTAAAATTGATATTGACAAGGAAAAAGAAAAGTTTGAAGCTGCATCCGGTGTTGAGGTAAAGGAAGAAGGCAAAAGCTTATTCTGTATTGACAGCTTCGGCTTCGGTGCTTTCGCAGTTGCCATTGTACTTGGCATAATCCTTGCAAAAATCACAATTCCGCTTCCCGGAGGCACAAGCTTTGCCCTCGGTACATCCGGAGGCCCGCTGATTGCAGGCCTTGTAATGGGACATTTCGGAAAAGTGGGAAAGGTTTCGCTAAAGGTTAAAAAGCCCGTACTTGAAGCTATGAGAGAATTCGGCCTTGCACTTTTCCTGATGGGTGCAGGTGTAAAGGGCGGTGCAGGCTTTGTGGAAACCCTTTCAGAGCACGGTGCTATGCTTTTTGTTTACGGTGCACTGATTACACTCATCCCTATGTTTATAGGATATATAATGGCGGCAAAGGTATTGAAGCTTTCCATATTCAATAACTTAGGCTCAATCTGCGGCGGTATGACATCAACTCCCGCTCTCGGAACACTTGTTAAGGTTACGAAAACGGATGATGTTGCATCTGCCTATGCGGCACCCTATCCCGTTGCATTGGTGTGCGTTGTGCTCGTCTGTCAGTTTATCGGAAAATTCTTATAAAAAGGAGAATAAAAATGCGTGAAATTAATGTGAGTCAGATTACTGACGTGGTTGAAAGACTTTGTATAGAAGCAA
>JAZSAR010000213.1:0-6521 GCA_045601965.1 Clostridia bacterium | reverse complement strand
GGGATACTCGGCAGCGATAAAGACCGATGGCTCGCTTTGGACTTGGGGACAGAGCACCGATGGTCGATTGGGCGGCGGTAGAATAAGGGATAGCTCTACACCCATAAAAATTATGAACAATGTGGCGGCGGTGAGCCTTGGGGGTGTTCACTCGGCGGCGATAAAGACCGATGGCTCGCTTTGGATGTGGGGAGGTAACTACCGTGGTGGATTGGGCAATGGAACAACGAATAATAGCTCTACACCCATAAAAATTATGGACAATGTGGCGGCGGTGAGCCTTGGGAGTGGTCACTCGGCGGCGATAAAGACCGATGGCTCGCTTTGGATGTGGGGAAATAACTACTATGGTCAATTGGGCAATGGCACAACGAAGGATAGCTCTACACCTATAAAAATTATGGACAATGTGGCGTCGGTAAGTCTTGGGGGGGGATACTCTGCAGCGATAAAGACCGATGGCTCTCTTTGGATGTGGGGAGATAACGACGATGGTAAATTGGGCAATGGCAAAAGAGAGGCTAGCTCTACACCTATAAAAATCATGAACCTAAACGCAGGTCTTGTTATTGAAGGAGAAAATTCTGTTCATAAAGACAAAGAAACAATATTAAAAGCAACACGTTATGATAAAAACGGAAACGTGTGCCCCGAGGGTGGCATAACATGGGCTTGCAGCGATGAAAGTGTCGCACAAATTACTCCTTACGGAAACAGTCTGACAGTCAAAGGCATAAAAGGCGGCAAGGCAACAATAACTGCAACACACGCAGAAAGCGGACAAAAGGCAGAGTTTGAGATTAAAGTGTTGCAAAAAGAGATAAGATTTTCAAAAATAAAGCCTTTGGACATTAAAGAAGAAACTATTATCACCGCCAACATTTACGAAGGTGATGAGCTTGCGGAAGAACAGGGCGATATTACTTTCAAAATTGAAGACGGCAGCATTGCTGAAATAACAGACACAACTGAAAGTACGGCATCGACATCCGCAAGTGCAAAGGTAAAAGGCGTGAAAGTTGGTGCAACAAAATTAATTGCAACTGATAAAGAAAGTGATTTGAAAGCAGAAATAAACATTTTGGTAGGGCTGAAACCGAATATACAAATTGAAGCCAATTATCAAAAAGGTGATTACGGCATTACAAAGCTGAACTTTACGGTTGAAAATAAAAAATACAGCAATATTAATTACAATGAATTGTCAAAGGAAGATATTGACTGTATGACACTAAAAAATCCTACTGTTACGACGCATCTTTCAAAAGGACTCTATGCTGCAAACGGTTTAGGACATACATCTTATTATGAAACCGAGCCGTCTGTATCTTCGTCGGAAAGCCTTAAACCCGGTGATAAAAGAGAATATTCTTATGACATTTCCTTTGGGGAAAATGCAGTTGATAAAGATGAGGATTTTGCGGTTATTTCTGTTTCGGGTGAGGATATAGTTCCTGTAAATAAAGCAGTTGACTTGGATGTGGACTTGCCGGTAAAAGTATATGTTAACGGAAAAAAGGTAGAATTTGACGCTATGCCGATAATGGAAAGCGGAAGAACTTTAGTTCCTGTAAGAAAAATATTTAATGCCCTCGGAACAGCAGATAAAGATATTGGTTGGGACGGAGAGGCACAAATAGTTTCTGCAACCGTTGACGGAAAGAAAATTGAACTTAAGATAAATTCTACAACAGCTTATGTTAACGGAGAATCAAAGACTTTAGATGTTCCTGCAAGGGTTTTAAGCGGAAGCAGGACATATGTCCCTGTCAGATTTATTGCCGAATCCTTTGGAGCAAAGGTTATGTGGGAAGGCAGCAATTATACAATAAAAATTGCGACAGGAGACAAATTGAAATCAGACAGTAAAGCAGTAAACAGCATTACGACGGTTGCGGACAGCAGCGACAGCGGATTTACAACAGAAGAAAAGACAAAATGGCTTGGTTTGGGTGAAACATATAATATTTATAATGGCGGAAATATCAGCAAAGGTGTTTACCAAGTCGAAAATCTTGTTGTAAAAGAAGAAATGAATTTGCCGGAAGGAACTACAATAAGTGTAAATGGTTATCTGAATGTTGAAAACAAAATTACATTCAGTAAAAATTCTTCTGTTATAGTTAACGGCGGAGATATTAATGTTAAGAAAAAAGGCATACTTGATATGTCAAAGGGCGGAACATTGACCTGCGACGGTAATTTTATCTTTAATTCGGGAACAAGCCACAGAGACTATCTTACAAATGGAATAATAAAGGTTGGCGGAGATGTAGAATTAAAGCGTAACTTTATTGCAGGCGGAAGCAATGAATTTCACATTACGAATTCAGACAATGTTCACGTTATTGATGTGAAAGATGACGGAAAACAGACGTTTTCAATTATGCGTGTAATTGACCGAGGTTTTGAAGCATTGGATATCAAGCAGGAATTTGACTGTGCAAAATCTCTGATTTTTGAAGACTGGAGTGTGTTACACCCCTATTTCATAAATAATTTGTTTGAATTGGCTCCTATGGACGGCAAAGAAGCAAGCGATGCTATTGTTGCAAGAGTCGAAACGGGTTTAAGCCGTGCTCTTTTGGAAGAGAGTAACAATATTGCTGATTTTGGAGACTTGTCTGAAATAACAAAAAATATAAAATTTAAAGCTATTGATGATGAATATGAATATCTCTATTACGATAAAACGAGCAATGGTTTTAAATCATATGAGCTTACTATCAGCTATACCGGATTGGATACGTGGAATGTTGACGGAGGATTCGGCAGCGTAACGTACAGAGAAGGCGGAAGCAGATACAAATTTATGATTGGTGTTGATTCCAATCAGATTCAGAATATGCTTACAAGCTTTAAGGCTACAGTAACGGCTAATGTTGCACAGGGTGCTCTTGGGGGATATGTAAGCTCTCCGACGGATATGATAGCAAATAATGCGAAAAACATAATAAAATCTATGATAATAGAGGAATTCCCGGATAACATTCAAAGCTTGCTGAAAGACGGCAAGGAAATCAAGACATATGTAAAGAAGATAAAGGAAATTAATGATTTGCTGAAATCGCTTAAATAAGTAACAAAAAGCCGCCCACCGGGCGGCTTTTTTCTCATATATTTATCCCTCGATTCCGTCGGGAATTTCAATTTTTCTCGGTTTAATTTTCTTAAGGACTTGTTTATCTAAGTATATAATTAAGAGCACTGTTGCAAGGCAGGCGATTAAAGATAAAAACTGCTGCGCATAAATGGTCAATCCGAAAATCTTTCCGCCAAGAACCTGATGATGCTGTAGCTTTTTGAATATGGGAGTCATTAAAAGTGTTGTTAAAAAGCCGCATATTCCGTAAATCGTCTGCTTCACGGCAAGTGCATCGCTTCGCTTGTCGGGATCAACATAGTCATAGATAAGATTGATTTCACCTGAATTTATTCCGCCCATTGCCGCCGCCTGAAGTACGGAGTAGATGGGGAATACTATAAAGCCGTTTTTCGGGTTACAGAAGGCTGCAACAAGAAAGGAAAATGCCGCAATACCATAGCATATTTTAAGCATCTTCGCAAAGGAATAGCGGTCTGCATACTTTCCGAAAACGAATGAGCAGGGAATACGTGATGCCGCATTAAGAATAGAAATTACGGTTATGAAAATCATGGGGAAATTAAGCTCTTTAACCTGATATGTACCAAAGAAGGAAACAACGATGTGATTTGAAATTGTCCAGAAAACACTGGTCATAATAACCTTTACGATATCGCGGTTGGTTAAAATGTTCTTAAACCGTGTAAGAGTGGGGGTGGGCTTTGCAGTTGTTCTGATGGGTTCCTCTTCTTTAGCAAAAGCAATTGAAAGAGTGTGGGAAACCATTAAAACAAAAATAGTAATAGCGCATATTATGAAAGCCATTCTCATATTTTCAGCTTCTTCATAATGGTCTATGACAAGTCCCATCACAAACTGGAAGAGAAAGCCTGAAACGAGAGAAACCGCTTCCTTGACGGATGTAAATATTCCTCGCTTATTATCCGCCACCTGACGCATATAAAGCCCTGTTTTAGGCGCGAAAATGATGTTTGAAATAAAGTAACCGCATAAAAGGAAAATGATGAAGAGGCCCGTTTTAAGCGTTCTTCTGAAGTTGAAGAAGGGTACTAAATATAATGCCATAAAGCAAAGCTGATTTATTATGTGCATTACGGTAACCTTCCATTTTACCCTTCTGCCGCTTTTGAAAAATGCAATAGATAAAAGCTGAAAGCCATAGCCAAGTGCCACAAAGGATGAAAGAATTGCAGTTAAGCTGTCTGAAAAGCCTAAATTGGTTGTAAGCTTTGCAAGATAGGCACCGGTTATTAAAATGGAAATGAGATATTCAAGCCCTGCTTCCGCTATATATAAAACATTGGTTTTATTGAATAAATTTTTAAACATTTCGTCGCCTCCGAATGGTATTATATTACCGGAAAAAATAAAAGTCAATGGTTTTCAAAACGAAAGCTATGTGAAAATAAGAAATAAAAAAATTCTGTCCATAGGACAGAATTTTTTGCTTGCTTTTTTATAATTTTTCGACAAAAGCCTTTGCTTTTTCAACAGCACTTCGGGCAAGACCGGGAGCACCTAAGGTCTTACGTTCCTTCACGCAGGTTGTAAGGGCAATCGCCTCATAAAAGTCTTCTTCGATAATTTCGGAAAATCCCTTAAGAACAGGAAGTGGAATATCGTCAAGTGCCGAGGACTGTGTGATTGCATAAGCAACCATCTTGCCGATTACGGCATGGGCATCACGGAAGGGCATACCTTTTTTAACAAGATAGTCAGCCGCATCCGTTGCATTGGTGTAGCCGCCTGATGCACCCTTTTCCATATTTTCCTTTTTAACAGTCATTGTGTCAATCATATCGGTGAAAACGGGAAGGCAAAGCTTAACGGTGTCAACTGCATCGAAAATCGCTTCCTTGTCTTCCTGCATATCCTTGTTGTAGGCAAGGGGAATGCCCTTCATCATAACAAGAAGTGTGGTTAAATCACCGTAAACACGACCTGTCTTTCCGCGAATTAATTCTGCAACGTCGGGGTTTTTCTTCTGAGGCATAATGCTGCTTCCTGTGGAGTGTGTATCTGCCATTTCAACAAAGGAAAACTCGTGGCTGCTCCAGAGGATAAGCTCCTCTGAAAAGCGGGACAAGTGCATCATAATAATGGAAAGGGTAGATGCCAGCTCAATCGCAAAGTCACGGTCGGATACGCCATCAAGAGAGTTTTCACATATACCGTCAAAGCCTAAGAGTGATGCGGTAAATTCCCTGTCAAGGTCATAGGTTGTGCCGGCAAGTGCGCCTGAGCCTAAGGGCGAGAAGTTCATTCTCTTAAGGGCATCGGAAAGTCTTCCAAGGTCACGCTTGAACATTTCGTAGTATGCAAGAAGGTGGTGTGCAAAATTTATGGGCTGTGCCTTCTGAAGGTGGGTATAGCCGGGCATAATGGTCTCGGTATGTTCGTCTGCAAGCTTTACAAGCACTTTCAGAAGATTTTTAAGCATACAGGTAATTTCTGTGCCTTCATTCCTTAAATAAAGACGAATATCAAGAGCAACCTGGTCGTTACGGCTTCTGCCCGTATGAAGACGCTTTCCGACCTGACCGATTCTGTCGGTTAAAATCTTTTCGATGTTCATATGTATATCTTCTGCATCAATTAAAAATTCAACCTTGCCATCGTCAATATCAACCTTTATTTCCTTTAAGGTTTTAACGATTAACTCGGCATCATCGACGGGTATAATGCCCTGCTTTCCCAGCATAGTTGCATGGGCAATGCTTCCTTCAATGTCAGATGCATACATTCTTTGGTCAAAACGGATGGAGGAATTGAAATCATCCACCTTTTTATCGGTTTTGGCACTGAAACGGCCACCCCATAATTTTTCTTCCATAATATCAGCCTTTCTGAAAATAAGGGTGCACCGAGTGGTACACCCTTAAGCATTTTATTATTTGTTTTCCTTTGCTGCCTTTTCCATCATCATTGCACGAACCTTTAAGGGAAGACCGAAGAGGTTTATGAAGCCTTCAGCATCCTTGTGGCTGTAAAGGTCCTTACTGTCACCGAAGCTTGCGATATCTTCGTTGTATAAGGAGTAGGGGCTCTTAGCACCTGCGGGTGTAATGCTTCCCTTATAGAGCATAAGACGAACTTCACCTGTAACTGTTTCCTGAGTGGAATCAACAAAAGCGGAAAGTGCTTCACGAAGAGGTGTAAACCAGTTACCGTCATATACAAGCTCGGAGAACTTAACTGCAGCCTGAGCCTTGAAGCTCTGAGTCTGTCTGTCGAGGCAGAGATATTCAAGCTCCTTATGAGCTGCATAAAGGATGGAACCGCCGGGAGTTTCGTAAACACCACGGGACTTCATACCAACAAGTCTGTCTTCAACGATATCAACAAGACCTACGCCGTAAGCCCCGCCGATTTCGTTGAGCTTTTCAACAAGCTGAACGGGGCCTAACTTTTCACC
>JAZSAR010000212.1:0-2077 GCA_045601965.1 Clostridia bacterium | reverse complement strand
GGGGCAAACGTAGTTATGCCAAACCTTTCGCCTGCTTCCGTAAGGGATAAATACACCCTTTACGACAACAAGGCGCATAGCGGTGCCGAAAGTGCAGAAGGCATTAAAATACTGGAAGAATGTGTAAAGGAAGCAGGATGCACTATTGATATGGGAAGAGGCGACAGCCTCGTTAAAGGAGAATAGTATGGGACTTAACAGTGTGCCTTCGGGCGAAAGAATACATATCGGATTTTTCGGAAAACGCAATGCGGGAAAATCCAGCCTTGTAAATAAATTTACAAATCAGAAGCTTTCTGTTGTGTCGGATGTTCCGGGAACAACCACGGACCCGGTTAAAAAAGCAATGGAAATTCTGCCCCTCGGCCCCGTGGTTATAATAGATACCCCGGGCTTTGACGATGAGGGGGAGCTTGGTGCTTTAAGGGTGGAGCAGACCAAAAAGGTGCTTAATGAATGTGATATCGCAATTCTTGCAATCGATCCCGAAAAAGGCATAACCGAAACGGAGAAGGAGCTGATTGCTCTTTTCAATGAAAAGGGAACAAAGTATATTGAAGTGTTTACCAAAGCCGATATTAAAAAGGCGGACGGGCTTTCGGTTAGCTCTGTAACCGGAGAGGGAATGGAACTTTTAAAAGAAAAAATTGCCGACCTTACCCAAAAAGACGGCGAAGATAAAAGAATAATAGGTGATATATTAAATGCGGGCGACAGGGTGATTTTAGTTATGCCCATAGATGAGTCTGCCCCGAAGGGAAGGATTATCCTTCCGCAGCAGCAGGTAATAAGGGATGTACTTGAAGCAGGTGCCCACGCAGTTTGCGTAAGGGATTCTGAATACGCCGACACCCTTGAAAAAAGCGGAGACGTCCGCCTTGTAATAACCGACAGCCAGGTGTTCGGGAAAATCCGGAAGGAAACCCCCGAAAGTATTCCTCTTACATCCTTTTCCATAGTTATGGCACGATATAAGGGAACTCTGACAGACGCAGTTTCGGGAGCAAAAATGCTTTCCGGTCTTAAGGATGGGGACAATGTATTGATATGCGAAGCCTGCACCCACAAAAGACAGTGTAAGGATATAGGAACGGTTAAGCTTCCGGGCTGGATATGCGATTTTACGGGTAAGAAAATAAGTTTTAGCCACACTCAGGGAAAGGATTTCCCCGAGGATTTAACGCCCTATAAGCTTATCATCCACTGCGGTGGCTGTATGGCAACGGAGCACGAAATGGCAGTAAGGCTTTCCGCGGCTAAAAGGCAGAATGTGCCGATGACAAACTACGGAACGGCAATTGCCTATATGAACGGAATTTTAAAAAGGAGCCTTGAAGCTCTTCCTGAATGTAAGAAATAATAAAAGCGTCGCAAAGCGACGCTTTTATTATTTCTTACATATTATCCGCAATGTTTTCCGGTGAAGACCTGTATTTCAAGGGAGATATTAAAAACCTCTTTTTAAATAGTCTGTGGAAATGCTCAATGCTCTGAAAGCCCGCCTTTTGCGCGATTGTCTGAACCGGCAAATCCGTTTCACGAAGATAGGTGCAGGCATAAGACAGCTTGACATCGGTTAAAATTTCGTGAAAGGTTGAGCCTGTGTAGTGGCGGAATATACGGCAGACGTGGCTTTTGGAATAACCAAATTTTTCCGAAAGGGCGGGAAGAGTTATGGTGTCATAGTGCTCGTAGGCATAAAACATCATGGCTTCGTGAAGCTTTTCAGATTCTCTGCCCCTTTGGTCGGAAAGTGTGATTTTTTTCTTGCTTTCCGAAAGCTCCGAGCAAAGAAGAAGAAAATAAGCTTCCTCCCTTAAAAAGCTTTCTTTATGGTTGTCCGGCTCTGAACTAAGAAGGGAGATAAGCTTTTCGGCAGTCGGAAGGCTACCTTTTCCGCCGGTAAAAAGAACATATCTGTAATAGTCATCCTTTTTGGATGATTCGATAAATTTACCGAAAGGTAAGTTCTGATTTGCTGAGGATAATGAGGTAATTAAAAATTCCGGGCGGATAAGAAAGTTGACTGCGAGAGAATCCTCCTCGGAATAAAGAGAATGAAATGTGCCGGGATGCA
>JAZSAR010000211.1:0-4818 GCA_045601965.1 Clostridia bacterium | reverse complement strand
TCAAAGTTAACGAAGACGGACTTTACGAGTGTGAGTGGTAAAAACAGAAGGTAAATGCTTGAAAGGAAAGAAGAAAAATGAACTGCGATAAAAAAATATGGGCTTATATGATTGACAATCTGTTTTGCGAAAAAACAAATTTATTTTATGACTATATAGTTCCTGAAAAAAGAGGAATTTTTGAAAGCTATCTTCCTTCGCCTGAACTTATAAAAAAGTGTATTCCAAGCCCTACCGGCTGGGGAACGGGTATGGAGGACTCTGTAATCAACGGAAGCGTTATGCTTGAATCGGCACTTCTGGCATATGAGGTGACAAAAGAGGAAGAATACCTTAAAAAAGCGAGGGAATTTTTCAAGGGGCTTAAGCTTTGTGCAACGGTATCTGAAAGTGAGGGTTTTCTTGCAAGAAGCGTTTCTCCCGTTGACGGAGTGAGCCACTATATCGATTCCTCCCGTGACCAGTATACCCATTGGGTTTGTTCCTGTGCAAGATATCACGACAGCGATATAGTCGATTCCGAAGAAAAAAAGGCGATAGAGTACATACTTCTTTCGTTTGCACTCCGAGCAAGAAAAAATGTAACTGAAGAAAATAAATGGAATATGCTTCGTGAAGACGGAGGACAGGGCTTTGTAACAGCTCTGTGGAATGCCGCACCTCACGAAATGATGCGCCTTCCCATGATTTATCTGGCGGCGTGGAAAATTTCGGGTGACGAAAGCTTTAAGGAAGACTACCTAAAATACAGAGATTTGGGAATGGATGAATCGGAAAAGATTGTATACCGGGATAATATGCGTCCCTTTGCCTTTGGTCAGATGCAGCTTTCATTAAGATTCTGCTATGATTATGATGAGGATTCGGCTTTTCGTGAAAGATGCTATAAGCTAATGAAGCAAAACGCCGATTACGGACTTAATAAAGTATTGGATTGCGCAAAGACAAATCTTACGGAAGAAAACAGAGAGACGATACATACAAAGGCAACGGCGTGGAATGAAACACCAGCCTGGTTTAACGGATATTTGTCGGAATATGCCTATTATGTGCCGATGCACTTTAAGTCCCTTTTTGCTATGGGCTTAAAGGGGGCGTGGCATATCAGGGATATCGGCGATGCCGCATCAATCTATATGAATCTTCCCGGTGCAGAGTATAAAGAAGAGCTTTATAATGCACTTTTAGCGACGATTGGATATGTGGATACGGAAAAATATACTTCCGATGCTCTTTGCTATCTTTTAACGCCGTATTATAAGCTTTTGCTGATAAAATAATATTGACAATATTACAATAGATGATTATAATAATTGACACGCCCGTTAATTT
This sequence comes from Clostridia bacterium, assembly GCA_045601965.1. Classification (GTDB taxonomy): domain Bacteria; phylum Bacillota; class Clostridia; order CAKSNL01; family HGM11501; genus HGM11501. The sequence continues at coordinate 3,486 of JAZSAR010000211.1, read as the reverse complement.
TTAAGCAGAGCATCAGTGTATGTCAAACCTTGTTTGGCACCTTGGGCGAGTCGCCCCGGGTTACATAAAAGATAAAAAAAGTCACTTCGTTCCATCTGTGTGGTGCCGCTGTAATGAAGCCCACTTCATGGGCCAAAAGTTACAGCTTACCACAAAAGATTTTCTTATGTTTTGCTCTGCCGAAAACAAAAGGAGGAAAGCTTAATATGATAGTATATAGGGAGCTTTCCTCCTTGACAACGGATCTTGGCTTTTCCGCAAGGACGCTTTATTCCGTGGCACGAAATGTCAGAAAGCATTACCACAACGTATCTGTTCCCAAAAAAGACGGGACGGAAAGAAAGCTTTCCGTGCCTGATGAACTTTTAAAAAGAATACAAAAAAGCATTGCGGAAAAAATACTTATAAATGAGGAAATATCACCTTATGCCACAGCCTACAGGGTTTGTGCTTCTCCTGTTGTCAATGCAAAAGCACATCTTGGGAAAAGGTGCATTCTAAAGCTTGATATAAATCATTTTTTCGACTCAATAATTTTCCCTGCTGTAAAAAATAAAGTTTTTCCAAAAGAAAAATATTCCGAAGCAAACAGAATATTGCTTACGGCGCTTTGTATTTATGAGGATTCTGTTCCTCAGGGGGCGCCTACTTCTCCTGTAATATCCAATATAATTTTAAGAGAGTTTGATTTTTATATAGGCTCTTGGTGCAGTGAGCGAGGGATTACTTATACCAGATACTGCGACGATATGACTTTTTCGGGAGAGTTTGAAGCCAAAGAGGTTATTAAAGAGGTTGAGGATGCACTTAAAAAAGAAGGCTTTTTCTTAAACAGAAAAAAGACCACTTTTATTAAAAACGGACAAAGGAAAGAAGTTACCGGAATTGTCGTAAATGAAAAGCTTTCTGTATCAAAGGACTATCGCAGAAAAATCAGAAGTGAAGTTTACTATATCAAAAAATACGGCGTGGAATCCCATCTTTCCCGAATAGGAAACGATATGGATGAATTGAAATACCTTATGAGTCTTTTCGGAAGAATTAACTATGTTCTTTCGGTTTCTCCCGGGAATGAAGAAATGAAAAACTACAGAAAAACAGTAAGAAATATAATTTACAACCTTAAATAAGCGGATGCAGCGGCATTCGCTTTTTAATTTGAAAAGTGAACTATATTACCAAATTATGAAATATAAACTGTTGACTTGAATTTTACATCGTGTTAAAATGAAGAAAAGGAGGAGAGAATATGAAACTTGCAACAACCCTTGGCGATTTCAGAGGATACTGCGATACTTATGAAGAAAGAGTGAAGCATGTATGCGAGGCGGGCTTTCGCTATCTTGACCTTGATTTGTATACGGCAGAAAAAAATGATGCACTTTTAGTCAGCGACAACTGGAAGGAAAATGCAAAAAGCTTAAAATCCTATGCAGAAAGCCTTGGGGCCACCTTTATTCAGGCACATTCTCCGGGAGGAAACCCGCTTGAGAAAGGAGAAAAGTTTGATTATCTGCTTAAAACTACAATCCGCTCCATTGAAGTCTGCGGTGAAATTGGGATAAAGAATACGGTTGTTCACGCAGGGATGCTTAAGGAAATTTCCAAGGAAGAGTATTTTGAAAGGAACAGAGAATTTTTCAGAAAGCTTATTCCGACAATGGAAAAATGCGGCGTAAACGTGCTTTGTGAAAACAGCACAAAGGCAAATATGGGCGGGATGTATTTTACAAACAGCGGAAGCGATATGCTTGAATTTGTGAAATACGTTGATCATCCGCTTTTTCATGCTTGTTGGGACACAGGCCACGCCAACTGCGAAGGAAATCAGTATGACGAGATTATGACGTTGGGAGACGAGCTTTACGCCCTTCATGTACATGATAACGGCGGACATAGAGATGAGCACCTTATCCCGTATTGCGGAACAATTAATATGGATGACGTTATGCACGCCCTTATTGATTCGGGTTATAGCGGATATTTTACGTTTGAGGCATCAAGCTGTCTTCGTCACAGCAGATACTGGCTCGGAAACAGACGCGTATTTGAAAAAGATACAAGGCTTTTAGAGCCTCAGCTCTTTATGCAAAAGCAGCTTGAAAAGCTGATGTTTGATACAGGTAAATACATTCTTGAAAAATATGATTTATATGAGGAGTAAGGATATGGAAAAGAAAATAAACATAGTAATTGAAGAATCTATGCCTACCGCCTTTTTGAACAGTGACAGAATTTATCAGGACGGAACAACACCTATGTACCGTGATAAGGACGGCAGCCTCTGGGCAATGAGCGGTCACTCTCATATGTGTGAAATTGCAATGTTCAAGGGAACAAGCCTTGACGATATCAAAAAGGTGTATCCCATAAATCTTAACTTCTGCGTAGGACACGCGGATTTTGCCTTTAACGGAGTGTGCTATCCCGAAGGTGTAAAGGCAAGAGGTAGTATGTGGCCCTTCGGTCTTTATATCTGCCCTGTAACTCACCGCTTTTTCTGCCTTTTCCATAATGAAACAGGCTGGAACGGCAAAGGCACCGGCTATGATGCGGAAGGCTATTGCGATACTCCCAAATGCGACTGGGATTTTCGTCATATCGGTCTTATGCACTCCGACGACGAGGGTAAAAACTGGACCTTTGACCGTTGGGTATTGACCTCCGAAGAGGTTTGCTTTACAGATACTTTTAATCCCGGTGCAGGAAACGTACTTGGTCAGACAGGGGATGTTTTCTCCTGCGGAAGCGGTGACTTTTCAACCTATATTGACGATGAATATATCTACATATTCTATAACATCATCCGTGCCAACAGAGCAATCGTGAGTCTTAAAAACGTGGATGTTTATGTTGCAAGAACAAGACGCCGTGAGGACGGTATAATGGGTGACTTTGTGAAATATTATAACGGTGCATTTACAGAGCCCGGTAATTTTGGTAAAGAAACTCCCATTGCATATAACTCATGGCATCCCAGGGTAATTTACCTTGAAAAATATGGGGTTTATCTGATGACAGCATCCTATGCCGATCCCACTGTAACAGAAAAAATGATAAAGCATGAAACACAGATGCGTATAAGCACGGATTTAGTTAACTGGGGAGAGGTTTACGTTCAGGAATATGAAGGAAAGCCCTTTGGAAATCACTATGTGGCATTAGTGTCGGATGATACGGATACACAGCCGAGCTACGCAAAGGGCGACAGAGTTTCCTTCCTTACAAACCACAATGGAACAGATGTTACAAGATATAAGGCACACATAGAATAAATAACTTTACAAAAAAGGTATACTGCTGTATAATTAAAGCAGTATACCTTTATTTTTAAGGAGGCCTTGATATGGATAAGAAACGCTTTGAAAACCCCGGCAGTGAATACCGCGCAAAACCCTTCTGGTCCTGGAACGGAAAACTTTCAAAGGAAGAGATTATAAGACAGGTGGATATCCTTCGTGAAATGGGCTTTGGCGGCTATTTTAT
>JAZSAR010000210.1:0-4486 GCA_045601965.1 Clostridia bacterium | reverse complement strand
TCCTCTTCCTCCGCCAATGTAAATCTGCTTGCCCGCATTATAAACGGTGAAGCACGGGGCGAAACCTACGAAGGGCAGGTGGCAGTAGGTGCCGTGGTATTAAACAGAGTGGAACACCCGTCCTTTCCAAACACCATAGCCGGGGTGATTTATCAGCCTCAGGCGTTTACCGCCGTGGATGACGGGCAGATTAATGCCGCAGTTACCGCAAGCTGCATCCGTGCCGCAAAAGATGCCTTAAACGGCTGGGATCCTACGGGCGGAGCCATTTATTATTACAATCCAAGAACAGCAACCAACAAATGGATACGAAGCCGCCCTGTAATAACCACCATAGGAAAGCACGTCTTCTGCAAATAATAACTATATAATAAAGGAAGGAATTTTTTTAATTCCTTCCTTTATTGTTAGAACATATTTGTTGAACTCAAGTCGCCTATCTTATATCCTAAAAGTCTCGGAGGGCTGTCCATAACAAAATCGTACTCAACTTCTTCCCCGTTTATGAGCCACTTCTGAGGCTGGTTGTTATACATCCAATCAAGTGGCTCTGCCACATCTTCCTGAACGGAGTTAATCTTGAATGCCTTTTTAAGGTCTTCAAAAATCTCCGGTGTTATTACTGAAGGCTGCATTGAAACAAAGAGGGGCGAACCGCTTTTTGATAGAAGATCAAGCCACTGACGGTTTAATTTCCAGGGAATATTATCCGCCATAAGCCCTACACAGTCGGCATCCACCTTGTAAAATGCATCGTTCTGACACATTCTGAAGGCAAGGCAGTTTACGCCGTTCATTCGTGTAACAGACCAGCATCTTCCGCTGGTATCAGTACCCACACGGCTGATTTCAACTAAGCCTGCAGAAAGATGGCTTACAGTATCACATCCGATGATATAAGCATCCCCCGCTGTTTCCTTTATCAGGCGGTAGAAATCAAGAGTTATTTCCGCACTTGTCTTTTTACGGTCATAGAAGGACCAGTCCTTGTAGTTTGTGATGCTTCCGTTTAAGTCCCATCCGAAGTGACCGAACATATCGCACTGGGAAAAATCGTGCTTTATAAGCTCATAGCCCCAGCCAATGATTCTTTCAATATCTTCCTTGATGAGCTTTTTAACCTCGGGATGGGAAGGATCCAAAAACTTCATTACATTTCTGTTAATGAGCCATTCGGGGTGTTCCTTCTCAACGGGTGAGCTGTGAAGGGGACGGAACCAGATGCCGGGGCGGATTCCCATTTCCTTAAAACCGTCGGCAACCTTTTTCATATCGCCGTATCTTTCGTTGGGAAGCCAGGGCCCGTCACAGGAATTAATCTGCCATCCGTCGTCAATTACCATAAAGGGGCGGTTTTTATTTTCGCCCGCTATACGGGAAATTAATTTTGCATCCTCCATAATTTCCTCATAGCTTGATTTGCCGTAAGCATAATACCAGTTGTTGCTTCCGTAAACAGGTTCCTTGGGAAGTATGGGCTTTTCGCACATAACACGGCAAAATGCCTTTGCCGAATCAAAGGCTGACATATTTTCATAATGCTCGCAAACTACCGTGCAGGCATGAAGTCTGCGTCCCGATAAATCAACGCCAACACCGCCGCAGCGAACGTCAACCCAGGCAGTTACGCCCGAAGCATCATACTGGAAGGACACAAAGCTTGAGCAACCTGTCATCACACCGCAGCATGCATTGTCCTTGCCGTTATTTACAATAAAGTACCAGGGCATAAAGGTTTCGCCGTTAAGCGAGTGCCATGTCATATCGCCGTAAGCTCTCTCCCACTTATCACCCATAACAGAAACGGCCTCTTTGGTTTTATAGTACCAGCGAAGACAAACCATCCTCGGACGGCTTTCATTTGCCGTAACAAAAATCTTTAATTTTCTGTCTTCCGTTTCAAACTCTACCTTTGTATCAACATTTTCCTCGTCACAGTAAATTTTAACAAGGTCGGGATTTCTTAAAATATCTACCATTTTCCTCTATCCTTTCTTCACTTTATTTCGGGATATTCATCCATAAAAAAGTCATATTCGCACCGCTGTCCGTTTATCATCCAGTTCTGCGGACCGGTGTTATACATCCAATCAAGGGGTTCTGCCACATCCTCCTGAAGGGAATTTATCCTGAAGGCTTCCTTCAAGTCCTTTTCCATTTGCGGAGTCATAGCCGAAGGCTCGACTGCCACGAAAAGAGGGGTTCCGCTTTTCGACAAAATATCAAGCCACTGACGGTTTAATTCCCAGGGGATGTTATCTCCAAATATTCCCACACAGTCGGCATCCACCTTATAGAAAGCATTGTCCTGGCAAAGTCTGAAGGCAAGGGCATTAAGTCCGTTCTTTCTGTTATAGTTCCACATCTTACCGCTGGTGTCATTTCCCACGCGGTTTATCTCCACATATCCTGCACAAAGGTGAGGTGATGTGTTACAGCCGATAATGTATATGTCTCCGGCCGTTTCCTTTATGAGCTTATAAAGCTCCCTTAAAATTTCCGCACCGGTCTTTTTATTATCATAAAATGACCATCCCGTAAAATTAGTTATGCTTCCTTTAAGGTCATACGAATAGCTTCCGTTTACATCAAAGTTAGTAAAATCGTGCTTGATAAGCTCAAAGCCCCAGCTTTTTATTCTTTCAACATCTTCCTTTATTAGCTTCTTAACCTCGGGATGAGACGGATCCAGACACCGCGAATTTCCTCTGACAAGACACCAGTCGGGATGCTCCGCCTGAACAGCGGTATTCATAAGTGGGCGGAACCATATTCCAGGGCGTACACCCATAGCCTTGAATTCAGATGCTATTTTTTTCATATCCCCGAACTTTTCGTTGGGAAGCCACGGTCCGTCGCAGGGATTAATCTGCCAGCCGTCGTCAATTACCATAAATGGGCGGTTTTTGTTGTCTCCCGCAAGACGGGCTATCAAGCGGGCATCAGCCATAATTTCCTCATAGCTTGATTTGCCGTAGGCGTAATACCAGTTATTGCCGCCGTAAATCGGCTCCTTCGGAAATATGGGATTGTCACATAAAAGGCGGCAGAATTCTTTCGCTGCATCGAATTGAGAAATGTCATAATATACTTTGCTAAAGAAAGTGCAGGCAAGAATTTCTCTTCCCGAAAGGTCAACTCCGACTCCGCCGCACCTTAAATCAACCGATGCCGTTATGCCCGATGCATCACACGAAAAGCATACGTAACTTGATGCTCCTGTCTTAACACCTACACCCAATGTCCTGCTTCCGTCAGTTGCCAGGAAATACCAGGGCATAGCACGCTCACCGCTTAGGGGGTGCCAGGAAAGGTTTCCGCAGGCTCTCTCCCAGGAATCGCCTAAAACATATACGGGATGCTCCGTTTTTCTTTTCCATCTCAGTTCAATCTTCCGCACACGGCTTTTTTCTGCGGTAACATACATTTCCATCGTTTCGCCGTGGGAATAAAACTTAACTTTTGCGTCCCCTCTGCCTTCTTCGTCACAGTAATATCTTATATCATCGCAATAATCAAGCCACTTAAACAAATTTCCGGACACAAATCCCACCTCCTTTTTTAAGTATACCGCTTTGCATAAAAAAAAGCAATAGAAATATGTCACCAAAACATGTAATTTTGTCACCTGCATAAAGAAAGGCGGCACTCATTAAAAGTACCGCCTTTAATTTTACGCTTCTATTTTCAAGTATGCAACCTGCCACAAGGGAAGGTTTATCTTAAGCGCGAGATTGCCCGATGCAGAAACAGAGAAATCCTCCTTAAGCATTTCTCCTTCTCTTATACGGTAAAGTGTAACCGTTGCATTTTCGGGGATTCCCGAAAGCTCGGTTTCAATTACGCCATCCTCGTTTTTAAAGTTTGACAAAAGAACGCCGCCTGTTTTTCCGTTTGTTGCCGCAGTTGCATAGATGTGCTCACCTTCCACAGCTACATCAACGTGATTTTTAAGGGAATAAAGCTCGCCGAATGCCACAAAGGAGAACCAGGGATACTGCGCTTCATGAGTGATGGGATTAGTAAATCCGTTATAGCCGGTCCTGTACTGGAAAGCATAATACATCGCCTTATCAAGATAGGGGGTTTCCTGAAGCATAGCGAGCACTGCCGCATTGAAGCTTGCGCCTTCCATTGTGTGCTTAGAGGGGAATCCTCTTCCCTCGGCGTGAATGTTCCATTCATTAAGATGAGATTCGGTTTCAGTAAGCCCGTACGAATCAAGAGTCTCCCTTACATACTTTGCGTGAGCAAGTAATTCAAGCTCATCGCCGGTATAGATATGCCAGGAAAAGAAGTCAAGAGGAAGCTTTTCTTCCTTTACCATCTTAAGGAAATCTGTAAAGTAAGGTACAAAGGTCTTATGTCCTTCGGGAATTTTTTCCCTTGTCACAGCATAAAAGCCGCAGGAACCGTAACCGCCGATTTTGATTTCAGGAAACTTTTCCTTAAGGTATTTGGAAGATACTCTGTAAAGGTCATAAAA
>JAZSAR010000209.1:0-5730 GCA_045601965.1 Clostridia bacterium | reverse complement strand
TCTTACAGGCACACTTGACTTTGTATTCAAGTGGGTTGACAATGCAGATGATTCCGACATCCTTAACTTCTATGTTGACGGTAATGCGGCACCCTTAGGTCGCTTTAACTACCGCTACACGGAAAAGGAAATTATCTCCATGACAAAAGAGCAGAGAGCATCCCTTTCCGGCACTACCATAGTTAAGGGCGGATCCAACCGTGCGGCAGTAAACGGCGCAAAGATGTTTACATACGAAGCTGACCTTCGCTACGGCGCAAGAGTTTTGGAAGACGGTGTAACCTACTTCCCCGTAAATCTCTTAAAGGAAACACTTACCTTCGGTAAGAGCAGAATTATATTTGAAGCTGACCGTAACTTTGTGAAGATGCAGAACCACGACATATTGGTTTACACCTATATAGGCGGCGACTATGCTTATGCAAACGGCGCTTATAAGACAATTACCACACCCGTAAGAAACATAGATGGCATTCCCTACATTCCCGTAACCTTTATGGCAGAGGCATTCGGAATGGAAGTTTATAATGCCGGCGACAACTTATATGCATTTGGATATAATGTTGACAAGGCAACGGTTGACGCCGTTAAAAATCAGTTTTAAGGAGGCGGAAATATGAAAAAGTTAGCTTTATTAATGGCATTATTAATGCTCTTTAGCATTATTATCCCCGTTTCCGCCGAGGAATCAGCGGACATTCCCGTTCTGGCAGACGAATATGTACCCTTCCAGTGGACTTATGAGGCAAGCTCAGAAAAGTCCTGGGGTAAGGCTGAAAACCTTTTTGACGGAACTCACACAAAAATCTGGCACTCCGATTATAAGGAAGCGGACGGCAAGGTTACAGAAAAAAGCCCCCTTCCTCATACCGTAACAGTAACCTTCCCCGAGGCAATGGATATTGCGGGCTTCCGCTATTATCCCAGAACCTGGGGCGGAACCTCCGGTAAAGTAAAGGAATTTTCAGTTTACGGTTCTACTGACGGAAGCAGCTTTACCATTATCGGTAAGGGAACCTTTACCTACACTCCCGGTATGGCTGACATAACTCCGAAGGAATATAAGCTTCCCAAGGCAGGAACCTACAAGGCAATAAAAATTGAAATAACCGCGGCAGATTCCGACTACGGCACAGGCGGCGAGCTCCGCTTCTTAAAGCCTGCAGGTGAAATCAATACAGACGAGCCCACAGAAATCATCAATGATAAATGGGTTATCACCACTACCAGCGAAAAGTCCTGGGGTAAGGCGGAAAGATTGTTTGACGACAATATGGAAACCATCTGGCATACAAACTATGCCGAGGCAGACGGTGCCGTTACAGGTAAGGATGAGCTTCCCCAGTCCGTAACTGCAACATTCCCCGAAAAAATCGAAATCGGCGGAATCCGTTATTATCCCAGAACCTGGGGCGGATACGCAGGTAAAGTTAAAAAGTTCAAGCTTTACGGCTCCGAAAATGGAACAGACTTTAATTTAATCGGTGAAGGCACATTTACCTACACCCCCAATATGGAGGATAAAACTCCCAAAAACTATATGCTTGCAAAGAGCGGTGAATACAAGGCAATCCGTTTTGAAGTGCTTGAAGCAGATGGTGGCTACGGCTCAGGTGCCGAGCTTAAGTTCTTAACGCCCGGTGTAATCGGCGGCGCGGCAAACGCAGGAACTGCGGGAGATTCCACTACTCCCCAGGCAGGAACAACTACTCCTTCTGCAGGCACAACAGAACCCGGTGAAAGAGTGCTTAATATCCCCGAAGTAACAGAGGATTTATCAAAGGTTTATTCCGATAAGAGCCTGGATCCTTCCGAAATCACACCCAAGGCTAAGTGGACAGCTACAGCATCCAGTGAAAAGTCCTGGGGTAAGATTGAGAAGATTATCGACGGCGATAAAACCAACTGCTGGCACACAAACTATGACGAGGCGGACGGTAAAATCACCCACAAGGATCCCCCTCCCTACGAATTTACGGTAAACTTCAACGAGGAAACCGAATTTTCAGGTCTTCGTTTCTATGTAAGAAAGAACAACTACTCAGGTTACTTCAATCAGGCTGAAATTTACGTTTCCGATGACGGTGAAAACTTCTACCACGTTCACGACAAAACCTATGATAACGGCAGAAGCGGATCTGCAACAAGCCCCATTGAAGCACCCAACACCGTAAAGTTCGGTGCAAACATTAAGGCAAAGGCGGTTAAGGTTATCGTAACTGACTCCTGGAACAGCCTTGCGGTTCTTGCAGAGCTTGCTCTTCTTAAGCCGGACCCGTTCTGGAGCGAAACCGTTACAGCCAAGGAATATTATGAAAGACTTCCCGAATTTACCTTCAGCTTTATTGACAGAGAAGGTATGACTGCAAAGGCATCCAGCGAACAGCCCTATCACGGTATGAACGAATCCAATGCATATAACCTTTCGTTAATTCCTCAGCACGTTTTAGAGGATAACAACTCCATCTGGCACACTCAGTATATGAATGATGACGGCACAACGGATGGCTTTTCAAAGCAGGTGTTCCCCGCTTGGCTTGAAATTGATTTAGCCGGCGAAAAAACCTTCTGCGGTGTGGCATTAAAGCCCAGAGGAAGCCACGCAAGAAGCGGTCACTGGAAGGCGTTTGAAATAAGCATTTCGGACGACGGTGTAAACTGGGAGCCTTATGTTGCTTTCGATGCAACAATGCCCGAGGCGGTATCCTTCGATGACCAGTATTACTTCTTCTATGAGTATATCACAACACGATATATAAGATTTGACATAACTTCATCTCTTGATGACGGTTGTAAAATCAAAAATGCTCACGCAACACTCTGCGAGGTTAACTTCCTTGTTCAGGATAGCGTTGTGGAGGAACAGAAGGCCCAGAGCAGACAGCATTTTGAGCTTACAATAGGCTCAAATGACATCTTAGTTAAGAAGGGTAAGGCAGATGCCTTCACAAAGACAATCGATGTTGCACCCATGATAGTAAACGGCACAACATTAATTCCCTTAAGAGGTCTCTTTGAGGAAATGGGAGCCGAAGTTATATGGCACGGCGACACTCAGCAGATTGACGTTAAGAAGGACGATATGACAGTTACCTTCAGAATAGAGGATAACAGAGTAATTGCTGACGGTGTTCGTTACAGCGCCATCGTTGCACCGAGAATTGTTGACGGAAGAACATTAATTCCCTTAAGAATCGTTTCCGAAATCCTTGGATACACCGTAGGATGGGACGGAGCAACACAGAAAATCACAATAGAGAGTAATTGATTTTATGCCGGATGTCTTTGACATCCGGCAGTTTTATTCGCCGTCGGGCGAGTTGTATTTGCTTTTAGCAAGTGATATTGCCTTAGCAGTGGTATTGCCTTCGGCAGTTTATAAGCGGATAAAATATCACTAAAACCAAAGGTTTTAATACCACTTTTGATTTGTCAAAAATATCACTCCGAGCATCGTTCGGAATATCACTTGAAAAAATGATTGTATTGCAGTATAATAGCATCAGAGGTGACTTATGATGGCAGATAGTGTTTTGAGGGAGAAATCAAAGCGGTTTGCAAAGGATATTGTTTTTTTCTGCAGAGAAATTAAGGCAAATCATAAAGAAGCAGTATTGGCAAATCAATTATTGCGTTCAGCGACTTCAATAGGTGCAAATCTTCATGAAGCACAATATGCTCAAAGTAAAAACGATTTTATCTCAAAGCTCGAAATTGCACAAAAAGAATGCTATGAAACAGAATATTGGTTGGAATTGCTTTTCGAAACAGATTGTGTGAACGAAGAAAAATATAAAAAGATGAAAAATGAATGTGGAGCTATCCGAAGAATGCTCATTTCATCATTAAAAACAGTAAAATCTAAATGATGCCTCAGTCTGAAGCAGAATGATTTGGACTTTACAATATCGCTTTATTGTGGTAAAATGATAGGCAATTAAAAGGCGAAAGGACCTGAAAAAATGAAAATTGTGGTTAAAGTCGGAACAAGTACCCTTGCTCACGCAACGGGCAGGCTTAACATAAGAAGAATAGAGACGCTCTGCAAGGTTTTAAGTGACCTTAAAAATGCGGGACACGAAATTATTTTAGTTTCCTCCGGCGCCATCGGTATGGGCGTAGGAAAGCTTGGCTTAACGGAAAGGCCTTCCGACATTCCCGGAAAGCAGGCGGCGGCAGCGGTGGGCCAGTGCGAGCTTATGTATACATATGACAAGCTTTTTTCAGAATACAACCACAACGTGGCACAGATATTAATCACCGCGCCGGACGTTAAAAATCCCGAGCGTAAGGCTAATTTCCATAATACGCTGGAGAGGCTGCTGGCGCTTTCGGTGCTTCCCGTAATAAACGAAAACGACACCGTTTCAACCGAGGAAATCGAAATCGGCGACAACGACACATTATCTGCCGAGGTTTCGGCATCCATCGGCGCAGATTTGCTTATAATTCTTTCGGATATTGACGGACTTTACGATAAAAATCCCAAAAACAATCCCGATGCAAAATTAATTCCCGTGGTTTCTGAAATTACGGAGGATATAAAAGCCCTTGCAGGCGGAAGCGGCAGCAGCCTTGGCACAGGCGGTATGATAACCAAAATCCGTGCGGCTGAAATTGCAACGGCAGCCCACTGCGATATGATAATCGCAAACGGAGCAGAACCTGAGATTCTTTACGATATAGTTGAAGGAAAAAGCATCGGCACGCGTTTTTTAAAGAGGTAAATTATGGATACGATTGAGCTTATAAAGAAAACCAAAGCGGCGGTAAAATTCATAAAAACCGCAAACACCGAAACCAAAAACAAGGCGATAAATCTTATGGCGGAAAGCCTTGTTTCAAGTGCTAAGGAAATTCTTTCTGCAAATGCAGTTGATATTGAAAACGCCAAGGGTAAAATTTCCGATGTTATGATTGACCGCCTTATGCTTAATGAAGAAAGAATTGCATCAATGGCAAAGGGTATGAAGGAAATTGCCCTTCTTCCCGATCCCGTGGGTGAGGAAATATCTGAAAGTGTGCGCCCCAACGGACTTAAAATTGTGAAAAGAAGAGTTCCGATGGGACTTATCGCAATTATCTACGAAAGCCGCCCCAACGTGACGAGCGACGCCGCAAGTTTAGCCGTAAAAAGCGGAAATGCAGTGGTTCTCCGTGGCGGAAAGGAAGCCTACAACACAAGCAAGGCGATAGTTGATGCCCTTAAAAAAGGGCTTGTTTCGGCAGGGCTTTCCTCCGACATCATAAACCTGGTCAGCGACTTGACAAGGGAAAGCGCAAATGTATTAATGACGGCGGAGGGCCTGGTTGACCTTTTAATCCCCCGTGGCGGTGCAGGACTGATTAATGCCTGCGTTAAAAATGCCACCGTTCCATGCATCCATACGGGTACGGGTATCTGCCACATCTATGTGGATAAGGATGCAGACCTCTTACGGGCAATAAAAATTCTTGAAAATGCGAAAACCAGCCGTCCTTCCGTGTGCAATGCGGCGGAGGTGCTGCTTGTTCATAAGGATGTTGCGGAAAAATTCCTGCCTATGGTAAAGGCAACTCTTTCAGATAAGCGAAAAGCAGAGGGTAAAATTCCCGTGGAATTAAGGCTCTGCGGCTCATCGGCAAAAATAATCGAAGGCGTAATGGCCGGAGAAAAGGATTTCGACACCGAATTTCTGGATTATATCTTGGCCGTGAAGGTTGTGTCTTCGGTTGATGAAGCAATCGAGC
>JAZSAR010000208.1:0-2268 GCA_045601965.1 Clostridia bacterium | reverse complement strand
CAACCCCTTGGCTCACAGAACGACATGGCTACGATCCGACTTGGCACGGAGCAGCTGCACTTGCACTTCATAGCTCAGGTTCCCGATTTCATCCAGAAACAAAGTCCCTCCGTTGGCTTCCACGAAAGCCCCTTTCTTGTCGGTCAAGGCACCCGTGAAAGAGCCCTTCACGTGTCCGAAGAATTCGGATGCCGCCAAGTCCTTAGGGATGGAACCGCAGTCGATGGCGATGAACGGTTGGTCGGCCCGTTTGCTCAGTTGGTGGATGCGGTGAGCGATATATTCCTTGCCCGTGCCGCTGGCTCCGTTGATAAGCACTGCCATTGGGGTAGGTGCTACCAACCCCACGTAACTGTAGAGTTGGCGGGCTGCTTCGCTCTTTCCTTCCAGATAATCGTTCGGATTCTTGAGTGTCGTTTGGGCTTTTGGCTTGGAGGATGCCGTAGTGCCCGATTGCGGCGCTTTCAGTGCTTCCTCGATTTTCTTCAGCAGGATGTCCGGCTGGATGGGTTTCGATACATAGTCGCTTGCTCCTTGCTTTATGGCTTGCACGGCACTCTGGATGTCGGCGTAGCTGGTCATAATGATGAGCGGCATCAGGTGATTATGCTCGCGCATCCACTGGAGGAGGAAGATGCCGTCCTGGTCGGGGAGGCGAAGGTCGGACAATACCAGATCGTATGCACGGGCATCCAACTGCTTACGCGCACGTACATTATTACTGACGGTATCTACTTGGAACCCTTTCTTTCCGAGCCACGTCTTCAGGATGGTGGCGAAGGTCAAGTCATCTTCTACGATTAAGATTGCATATTCCATTTCACTTCTTTTCGTTTGATTTTGCAAAACTAATCTTTTCGGAGGAATATCCTCCATTATTTTAACGAAATAATGTTTAAAAGGTTTGAACTGATTTCAATATGCATTAATATGGTTCATATCCCGTCTATTTATTCTTTTGTTGGGCAGAAAAATATTCGGTGGCTGTAATTAAGGTTCGATTTCCCGAAATCCCACGGAATTCCCCAAATCTCCTTGCACTCCTGCCACCGCCTTGTAAGTGCTTGCTTGTCAGTGTTTAGTGGGTGGCAGGACTCCTGCCACCTTGCTGTCACTCCTTGCACCAAAAATGGTTGAAGAAAAACAGGAAATGCTTCTTCAACAATTTTGTTTTCTTCTTCAAGAGTTGGTGAAATAAACTATTTGAGCTCGCCTTTTTTTAATACGCCGTCGCGAATTTTATTTTCGCCTTCGCGTATGGCGGAAACGTCTTCGCCTTTTCCAAATTTGTCTTCACCTTTTGGCAACCGTATGCCGAAAACTTGCATCTTCTAAAGCTTCCCGCAGAAGCTTATAAAGCTTATCGGCGATGCGTTATAAAGCTTTCGCAATAAGCTTTGTAACGTGTCGGGTGTAAGGAGCGGATGGAGGGTAGCACGGCTCCTGCCACCCTTATCTTCTTTATTTATAGAGAGTTGGAAGGCGGTGGCAGGAGTGTAGGGGATTTAGGCACAAAACCCAATGATATTGCGGATTTAAAGTATATAGGCGCATTTTTATCCATAGGAATTATCGGTTTGAGAAGGAAAAATAATACTTTTGCAAAAAAAATAACGGTTCACAGCAACGTTTTGTGTTAAACTTTTCCTACCTTTGTCTCGTTGCAGACGCAACAGACATATTTCAGGAAAGCGTTTAGCTTTATTCCAAAGAGATGAATCTGGACAATTCACTTGAAGTGGAATAAGTAAAACGTTCTCCTTTGGACGTTATATATGTACTTCACTACGTATAGAGCCAAAGGTGTGAACCGTTTTCTTATCAAATTCGCAGGGCAGTCCAGAGCCTATCTCTTAAGATAAGAACTATTCGGCTCACACTTTTCTTTTATATGCTTCTTCCTTTTCATTATTAGAGTGACGCCATGAGCCGTGGCATAGAGAGAATATAAACCTTAAAACATAAGAAAAGATGAAACGGTTCGTGAATTGTTTGTGGGGCTTGCTGGCAGTTGTTGCCGTGAGTGTTTCATTGCCCTCGTGTGGCGATGATGACAGTCCTTTGAAAGAAATTGTAATGGAAGATAACGCCATTGCAGGACAGGATGTAGGATTCAAGAAAATGACCTTGAAGATTCCCCGTTTGGGAATTTTGGATGCTTTGTTCTCCCGTGTGAACTGCCATATCCATTTGCGCGGTGAAGACTGGGTGACATATCCTGTCAATACGTATCTCTCCGCTATCTGCATCATAGAAGCGCATAAGCAG
>JAZSAR010000207.1:0-2033 GCA_045601965.1 Clostridia bacterium | reverse complement strand
ATTGCGAACTTGTTTCGCAATTACCTAAAATGGCATAATAAAAGAACCTCCGAAGAGATCCTTTCCATATCTTATTAAGCTTTTCATTCTTATATTTTCAAAAAATCCAGCAGCGTATATTCGCCCTTCCGAATTTTCGATATCTCATGGTATTTCTTGATGGCTGCCAAAAGAATATCAGGATCCGAGAAATAATCCTTTACGAATCTGTAAGATTTCACACTTGTCATCCTTAAGTCTTCCTTACAGAAATCACTTGGTTTCTTTCCGGACTTCTTAAACTCTTTGTACTTATCCTCATTGAAGATAATCAACATCTCGATCTCAGGAGCAGTGATTACATTGATTACATCCACTTTGTGCTCGTAAGCTTTGCTAAGCTTAAAATTCTCACGTCTGGAATCTAGAATTCTTATTACTGAAATCTTCTCCAAGAAACCTTTTCTTAAATATTTCTCTTCAAAGCGCTTGCCATCTCGACAGCGTATGACCTCTTCTTCCAGCATTTCCTCTCTTGTAAAGATCAGAAGATCATTATCCAAAAGAATGTCCATGATGGCATTTTCGGCTGAGCCCTCACATATACAAGCCTTATACTTTGCTAATTCCATAGACCGCCTCCTACTTAAGCGCTGCGGCTATACTTTTTTTCAGTCGCATATACGCATCATACATAGGAGTTGTTCCTTCCAGGAATCCACTCTGATATGCATCGCTCTTCTTTATGTCATTCCTTTTCAGAATTGTACTCAGGTTTTCAACTGTAATCCCATTTCTGTTCCTGATTATATAAATACTATCATTTCTGTCATATTCATCCAACAGTTCAGGATAGTGGGTTGAAAAAATCAAGGTGCCGCCGTTCTTATTTAACTTGCTATCCATAAAGAAGCGCATCAACGTCGTTACAATTTCTTTATTAAAGTGGTTCTCCACCTCATCAACGACAATGTAACCACCCTTTTGTAATACTTCCTGGGCCAACGTAAACGTAATCATACCCTTTACAGTACCGGAAGACAAATAATTATTTAGCTGAATCGGATTATTCATCACGATTTCTTCTTTTCCCTTGAACTTCAGGCGAATAACTGTTTTTTGATCTTTTTCATCAAACCGCAGGCTTTCAACCGTCGGATCCAAATAGGTAATGACCTCTGCCGGTATATTGTCTGAAAAAGGAAGTACATTGATATTAGTGAATTGCAGCAAATTCACCACCCTCATTTTTTCCCCAGTCTTCTTATTATGGGCGATCATAATGCTGACATCATCGGACAGAAAATCTTCCTGTCCACTTCTGAGCATAACAGGATCCTTTCCATCAAAATCAAGCAGCGACTTACGAGTAATCACCTCATCAGCTTGCTTCGACCTTAAGCTTTCTGACAGAATTCTATATACAATCCCTTCCGTCTTTGTCTGCCTCGAAGTGATTATGGTTTCAAGACGACATATCTCCTTCTTTGACTCTGAGTAGAAGAAGATGTTTAAAACTGCCTTTTGGGCGTTCCCCAAAATATCTTTTGTTTCAATGTGATTAATTGGCTCATTATTGAGTATGCCCAGCGACAAAAGTATAACCTTTAATACAGATGTCTTTCCTGAAGCATTAATTCCTATAAAGCCATTAGCCGGATTCAAATATATATTTGAAAACAAGGAATAAAGGATATCTTTCTGATCCTCTGATACTCTCTGCTGTGCATAAAAGCATATATCAAGCTTTTCCTTAAAAAGCGGTAAACCGTCTGCTGTGATTCTCAGAAGCTTCATACCAAGCACCTCCAAAATTAAAAACGGATTTCGCGTTAATAAATCCTTTCTGCGGTTAGTATACCACCGGATCCGAAAATTATCAACAGATTTTTCGTTTTTAATTTTTAGTGTATCAGGGCCATACCCCCGTCTTCCATTTCGCGATTTTGCACGCGTGACCCCCGCGCCGTTCCCTGGAAGCCATACCTGTCTTGCCCATATGATGATATCCCGGATGCACTCAGTCAGTTGATCCGTACCGCCTTTATCGCAAG
>JAZSAR010000206.1:0-2756 GCA_045601965.1 Clostridia bacterium | reverse complement strand
TTCCGCACCCACAACCAGTTTTGCAATGTCAGCACCCCTTCTTTGATATTCAAGGGCAATTTCCAGTACCTTTTCGGCAGGTGTGAATTTAAGAATATGCGAGGAAATCAAAACCTCGGCACCCTTTTCGTGAAGCTTATTGATTAATTCCATCTGCTTTGCTGCGGCAGCTTCATTCATCGTTACTTCGCCCGGAGTTTTATCATAAAGGTCGCCCAGCACATCAACTAAGGTTGCGCCGCATTCTGCCAGCTCCAAAAGCTCTTCTGCTATTTCCTCGTCAGACTTTCCTTCGTTGTGATGGTTTCTGTAATTGGTGGCATAGACAGGTTTATCGGTATATGAGAAAAGCTCCTTATAGGTTTCTTTGTTTCTGTATTCGGGATTAAGCTGTTCAAACTGCATACCTATCGCCTCTGCCCCACAGGCTACGGATTTATCGGTAAGCTCTTTCACACGCTCCGGTGTTTTTGCTATTACCATTGAGGTGATAATTGCCCTTTCGCTGTTAAGAAAAGTCTTTTTCATATCAGCGCCACCTTCCCATAGCGTTTCTTCCGCCGTCTATCATTATGTTTTCGCCGTTTATAAACTGACCTTTTTCAGATGCCACAAAAAGGCAAAGGTCAATTATCTCCTGAGGCTCTGCTGCTCTTCCCAAAAGTGTTCTCATACTTGCCATAGACGGTCTCGTAAGAACGGGGCCGGGAGAAATGCAAACACATCTTATATTATGCTTTGCGCCAAACTGTGCAAGACCTTTGGTAAGCCCGTACATTACCCCGGATTTAGCCGCTGGATATTCCATATGATAGGCATCCCCCTCCATACCGGAAATTGAGCCTATATTTATGATAAGTCCGCTTTTCTGTTCTCTCATCTGCTTTGCCACGGCATGGGCAAAATAGAACTGTGCCCTGAAATTAACATCAATTCCCCAGTCGTAAACCTCGATGGGCACATCGGGAAATTCGGGGTATTTTTCCATATCCACCTTCTGCATTCTTACGGCAGTACCGCCTGCAAAATTTGCAAGAATGTCGATACGTCCGAAGGCTTTGACTGCTTCATCCCTTGCCATACACGCATTTTCATATTGGCGGACATCGCACAAAACCCCTATCGCCTTACCCTTACCTTTATTATTAATCTCAGCAACCTTTTCTTTAAGCACTTCTTCGTTTACATCACACATAACCGCATTTCCGCCAAGGGAAGCAATATTCTCGGCAAATAAAAGACCCATACCCGATGCCGCACCTGTGATAAGAGCAACCTTTCCCGTAAAATCCATAATAATCCTCCTTGCTTTTTTTCTTTATTATATAACTACCTTTATAAAGATACAATATCAAAAACGGTATACATTTGATGTTTTCGGTATTGTTTTCGCTGTTTTACTTGATATTTTTTATCTTTTATGGTATACTTCCGATAGGTGATTCAAATGGATTTTGATAAGATAATAATTACAAAGCTGCTTTCCATGTTTGTGGTGCATTCCCCGAAGGGGCGGATTGACAATATTACCGAGCGTCCGAGCTATGCCCTTTCTTTCACAAATGACGGACAGATAACCTATACCCACCGTAAAAAGAGCTTTATATCGGATAATTTCTCCGCGGTAATCCTTCCCAAAGGGCAGACCTATGACATAAAGGGCGACAAAGAGGGCTTTTTCCCCGTTATCAATTTTGAGTGCGAAAACTTTTCGGCTGATACCTTCACCCTGTTCCCCATAAAAAATATGAATGTCGTTATGAAAGATTATGAATTATTGAAAAACGCATTTTTCAGCGGCAAAAACAACCTTCATACAATGGGGCTTTTTTATAATCTTTTATCCGGCATTGTAAATCAGGGGCGGGAGGAATCAAAGCTTTTGTCCCCCGCAATAAACTATATAGAGGAAAACTACTCGTCTGAAATAAGCAATTCATATCTCGCAAGCCTTTGCCACATAAGCGAGGAGCATTTCAGGAAGCAGTTTAAAAAAGCTTACGGCATATCCCCTTATCAGTATATAATTAATTTAAGAATAAGTAAGGCAAAGCAGCTTCTTTCAGAGGGCTATCTTAAGATAAGTGCCGTTTCCGAGCAGTGCGGATTTTTTAATCTTTATCACTTCTGCCGTCTTTTCAAGCAGAAAACAGGATTAACGCCCTCTGAATATATGAAGCAGAACAAGGTTTTTGCACCTTGAGGTATTACTGAAAATACACATTTTTGCGGTTAATAAACAGATGACAAATGAGTAAAGGCGTGGTATAATGAACCGGAAAGAGTTATACAAATAAGAATATAACGGAGGCGTTGAAAATGAAAAATCCAGAAGAAACCATTGGAAAAATGATAGACAAATCTGGCACTAGTTTTGTCTCTTATGTAGATGAAGATGGGTATCCTATCACAAAAGCAATGCTAAAACCAAGAAAAAGAAACGGCATTAAGGAAATTTGGTTTTCTACAAACACTTCGTCAGATAAAGTAAGATATTTCAGAAAGAATAATAAGGCTAGCATTTATTTTATTGATAAGCGTTATTTTAGGGGTGTAAGTTTAATTGGTACTATTGAAGTATTGGAGACTACTGAAGCAAAAGAGATGATTTGGCAGACTGGTGATGAAATGTTCTATAAAGAAGGGGTTTCGGACCCTGATTATTGTGTTCTGAAATTCACAGCTCACAAAGGAAGATATTATAGCAATTTTAAATCTGAGAATTTTGACATATAGACTTAGATATCTGGAGTAAG
>JAZSAR010000205.1:0-2673 GCA_045601965.1 Clostridia bacterium | reverse complement strand
TTTATTCCTATGATTTCTCCGCCTAAAACATATTCACGATTATCTATATTTCCCGATGCGGACACGCTTGCATCAAAGCTGTAATCCGCAGTCACATAGATAAGTGTCAATATAGATAAAATAACTGCAATTCTTTTCTTCAAAAAAATCACGCTCCGTTCACTCATTTAGTGTAACCAAAGCGTGATTTATCATTCTTTAAAAATTAATAGGCAAATTCATCCAATGATTTAAATGTGTAGCCTGCTTCTCTTGCCGCATCAATAATTCTTCCCAGAGCCTCGGTATTATCCTTTGATACTGCATGAAGCAGAATTACACAACCGTTGTGCAGATATGGCATAACGCTTTCAAAGGCGTAGTCCGCACCCTTCTGATTGTCGGTTTCCCAGTCCTTATAGGCAAAGCTCCAGAGCACGGTTTTATAGCCAAGGTCATTTGTTGCAGCGAGGCTTCTTTCGCTGTATGCTCCCTCCGGCGGGCGGAAGTAGGTCATATGCTCTCCATAAAGCTCAAAAAACCTTCTGTCGAGGTTTAATATTTCCTCCTGCATTGCCGCTTTTGTTCCCTTGGACGGCATATTGGGATGATTTACCGAGTGATTTCCCACTATGTGCCCTTCATCAACCATACGCCTTATAAGGTCTCCGTTTTTCTCAAGGTAAGGGCCTGTTATGAAGAAAGTAGCAGGCACTCCCTTTTCCTTAAGAGTGTCAAGAATCTGCGCCGTAAAGCCGTTTTCGTATCCCTCGTCAAAGGTTAAGTAGAGATTTTTTTCGTTGGCGTTTCCTTCATAAATACAATTGTATTTTGCCATCATATCTCTCTGCCCTTTGGTAAACTCGGGAAAAGCATTTTTCTTTTTAACAAAACCCCATCCGTTATTATCGTTGGGAAGAGAATCTATATCGGAAGCAGGCATTTCTATAGGAGCTTCCATAGGTGGTTCTGCCGATTTTTCAATCGGAGATTCAACCGGAGGCTCGACCGGGGGCTCCGCAGGAGCTTCAACGGGCGTTTCAGCTACCGGCTCTTCCACAGGGAGTTCAGCCGGGAGCTCAACCGGAGCTTCTGCTGGCGTTTCAACTACGGGTTTCTCAACCGGTATTTCAGCGTGAGGCTCAACCTGTTCTTCTGATAAAAGAGCTTCCTTTTCCATCAAAAGCTCCGTCACTTCGGAATACGATGTGCATCCCGAAAGCAAAAAGGTCAGCATTACTATGTATAAAATAAACTTTTTCATAAAAACCGTCCTTTCTATGTTCCTACCATTATTATATATGCAAGCGACACGATTTTCAATGCCTAATTTCTTTTCTCTTGACTACAAAACAGTTTTATGATAAAATTTTAAAAAAGAGGTGAGCATTATAACAAGGTTTCATCACCCATTTGCTCCTACAAAAAGGAAGCTTTTTATTTATTTTGCCGGAACTTTCCTTTATTTGCTTATAGTATTAATTCTTCAAAAAAACGGGATTTCATGCATGTATAAGCATTTTCTCGGAATTGAATGTCCCGGCTGCGGTATGGTGCGGGCTTGTCTGTCTCTTTTAAAGGCGGATTTCAAGGCTGCTTTTTCCTACCATCCCATGGTATTTTTTATGCCACTTACCTACATATTTATTCTTTTTGATGGGAAGCTTTTCAACAACAAAAAGCTTGATATTGCATATATAATCTTCATAATATCCGGCTTTTTAATAAATTATTTATTAAAATTATTTTGAAAGGATGATTAATATGTTCTGTCCTCACTGCGGAAAAGAAGTCGAAGATCAGGCTGTTGTTTGTGTTCACTGCGGATGTGCTCTTGCAACTACACAAGGTGGCATTTCCGGTCAGAAATCCAAGCTTGCAGCAGGTCTTCTTGCAATTCTGCTTGGCCTGGGAATCCACAATTTCTACTTAGGATTTAACGGAAAGGCTGTTGCACAGCTTCTCCTCTCCTTTTGCGGTGTCGGTTACATCTGGTGTCTGATTGAAGGAATTATGATTTTAACCGGTTCCATCAACACCGATGCACAGGGGCTTCCCTTGAAAGATTAAAAAACGGAGATGTAAAAAAAGTGGCTGTAATTTTTACAGCCACTTTTTTATAACACGCATTTTAAGAAATTCTGTGTTCTTTCATTCTGAGGATTGGAGAAAAGTTCAGAAGGAACGCCTTCCTCCATAATTACACCTTCATCCATAAAGATAACACGGTCTGCAACCTCTCTTGCAAAGCCCATTTCGTGAGTTACCACAACCATGGTCATACCCGAAGATGCAAGCTCCTTCATAACCTGCAGAACTTCACCGACCATTTCAGGATCAAGAGCACTTGTAGGCTCGTCGAAAAGCATAATGTCGGGATTCATTGCAAGAGCTCTTGCAATGGCAACTCGCTGCTGCTGACCTCCAGAAAGCTGACGGGGAAAGCTTTTCGCCTTGTCAGCAAGGCCAACACGCTCTAAAAGCTCCATAGCCTTCTTTTCTGCTTCCTCTTTTGTCATTTTCTTAAGGTCAATGGGTGCAAGCATTATGTTTTTAAGAACGCTTAAGTGAGGGAACAGATTAAACTGCTGGCAAACCATTCCGATGTTTTCCCTTACCTTATTTATCTTAACCTTTTTGTCGGTAATATCGTTTCCGTCAACAATAATTGTGCCGGCGGAGGATTCCTCCAAA
>JAZSAR010000204.1:0-8089 GCA_045601965.1 Clostridia bacterium | reverse complement strand
CCGGAGGTGTATGCTCCGAAGTTAGCACCGAGGTTCATGAAAATGTACCAAAGTACTGAATTTGCCGCACCTACTGCACACCATTTATAGAGTGAGGGATTTTTCTTAACTGTACCGAGTATTGCGAAAACCAAAACAGCTGCAACGCCTGCCCAGATTAAAATGTTGAATAAAATGGGCATTCCGTTGGTGAATACATTTTTATAGTTGCCGAAAACTGTGAAAAGAACAGCAAGTATTAAAGCGATACCTGTGTGTTTTACAATGAAGTTTTCAAGTTTCTGATGAAGAGCCTGTCTCTCCAGCTTTTTCTGAGTGTTTCTTTCGATGTGAGCGTGTTTCTTTTTTGACATAATAGTCAGTCCTTTCTTTATTTTTTTATGGGTTCTTTCTTTGAATCATCACGGCTGTTGACGATTAACAAAAGAACCAGCATAACGGCAAACATAAGTGCCGATAGTGCATTAACCTTGGGGCTTATACCACGCTTTGCAGCGTTGTATATATAAATTGAGAGGTTCTGTACGCCGTTACCTGTTGTAAAGAAGCTTATTACAAAGTCATCAATACTCATTGTCATGGCAAAGAGAAAACCTGTAACAATACCACTTTTTATTTCAGGCATAACAACCTTCCGGAAGGCGCTTAAAGGATTTGCGCCAAGATCCAGAGCCGCCTCATAAAGATGGGGATTCATCTGACGTAGCTTCGGCAGAACCGAAATTATAACATAGGGAATATTGAATGTTATATGTGCAAGAAGCATGGTTGAAAATCCCCGCTCCAGATTGATGAATACAAAAAGGAGCATTAATGATACACCGGTTACGATTTCGGGATTGAGCATAGGAATGTGTGCAAGGTTCATAAGGAGATTTTTAGGTCCTCTCCTCATTTTATTTATGCCCACCGCCGTTATCGTTCCGATAACTGTGGCAATAAGTGATGCCAGCACGGCACAAATCAAGGTGTAGACAAGTGCCGACAATATTTCTCTGTCCGAGAAAAGCTCTTTATACCACCTTAAAGAAAAGCCCGTAAATTTGCTTCTGTTGGAATTTTCATTAAAGGAATAAAGAATAAGTATTGCAATAGGTGCATATAAAAGGATGTAAACTATCGCAACATAGAGCCTTTTTACCGCCTTCATCCGAGCAGCCCCCCTTCATTGTCCGAGGAACCGAATCTGCTTGTCACAAACATACAGAGTAGTACAATGACAATTACGATTACGGATAAAAGTGAGCCGTAGCCCCAGTTGTTGAACTCCAGAAACTGTCGTTCAATCATATCTCCTATAAGGAGCGTTTTACTTCCGCCAAGAATCTGGGAAAGTGCAAAGGTAGTAATTGAAGGAATGAAAACCATTTCAATTCCGCTTATTACCCCGCCCAGGCTTAAAGGGAATATAACTTTGGTGAAAACCCTGAACTTGTTGGCACCTAAATCCTCAGCTGCTTCAATAAGCCTGCTGTCCATTTTGGATAACACAGAATGTATCGGCAGCACCATAAACGGCAGATAGTTATATATCATACCCACCGCAATTGAGCTTTCCTTGTATAAAAACTGAATTCTGTCAATTCCGAAAAGTCCCAGAAACTGGTTTATAAGCCCGGAATTTTCCATCAGCGACAAAAGAGCATAGGTTCTTACGAGAAAGTTCATCCACATAGGAAGAATAATCAATGTGGTTAAAATACCTTTATACCTTGATTTGCTGTTTGCGAGAATATAAGCAAGAGGATAGCCCATAAGAAGGCAAACCGCCGTTGCTATGGCAGAAAGCTTAAGACTTCTTAAAAGGGCGGCTATTATCTCTTCCTTGCCCGAAACAAGCTGGGTTAAATATTCCGTTGTGAAATAATATCCTTCACCGTCGCTTCTGAACACAGCAAACATAAACACCAGCAAAAGCGGCAAAACCGTGAATATTACAGCCCAGGCAAAGTAAGGTATGGACAGATAGGTCGTTTTCTTACTCATCTTCTGCCACCTTCTTCATGATGTGTATGTCAAAAGGAATGACAGAAATGCTTACCTCCGCTCCGATTTCCTCTTTAAGAGTGCTGTGTACCATAAAGGGAAAATCACCTGATTCTATAATCATTTCGTAATGTACGCCCTTGAAGGTGACGCTTTTTACCACGCCGTCAACTATGCCTTCACCAACTTTGCCGAGCTTTATATCCTCGGGGCGTATAACAACGTCAACCGGCTCGTTCTCGGAAAAGCCCACATCAACACAGGGTACATCCTTACCAAGAAATGCCACAAGACAGTCCTTTTTCATAATTCCGTCGATTATGTTACTCTCGCCGATAAAGTCAGCCACAAAGGCATTTTCAGGCTCGTTGTAAATGTCAACGGGAGTTCCCAGCTGCTGGATTTTACCGCCGTTCATAACAACGATTCTGTCGCTCATGGTCAGGGCTTCCTCCTGGTCATGGGTAACATAGATAAAGGTGATGCCGGTCTCCTGCTGAATGCGTTTAAGCTCAAGCTGCATATCCTTACGGAGCTTTAAGTCAAGAGCACCTAAAGGCTCATCCAGCAAAAGCACTTCAGGCTCGTTAACAAGAGCTCTTGCAATAGCAACACGCTGCTGCTGACCGCCTGACAGGGAATCAACATCGCGCTTTTCAAAGCCCTTAAGGTTAACAAGAGAAAGCATCTTTGATACCTTTTCTTCTATTATATTTTTTTCAAGCTTTTTAATCCTGAGACCGAATGCAATGTTTTCAAAAACATTTAAGTGCGGAAAAAGCGCATACTTCTGGAAAACGGTATTTACTCTTCTCTTATAAGGCGGAATATCCTTGATATCCTTGCCCTCGAATAAAACGTTTCCGCTTGTGGGCGTGTCAAAGCCCGCAATTATTCGGAGCGTTGTGGTTTTACCGCAGCCCGAAGGACCTAAAAGCGTTAAAAATTCGTGCTTATTAATCTTGAGATTGATGTTTTTTAAAACACCCTCGCCATCAAAATCCTTAGACACATTAACTAATTCAATGATAGCCTCTTCCAATGTATCTGCCCCCTTTTTTACTACCGTCAGGCCATTTTAAAAAGCCTTTCAGCCAAACGGCATTCATGTAAAGTGTACATATAAGTTTACAAAATATCCGCAACATACACTATTATATCATAATATATGTTTTCCGCCGAAAAGTCAATAAAAAAAACGATTTATTTAAAAAAATTTCATTATTATATAGCATATTTTTGCTTTTTGTGCTATTATAAATTTGAATGGGGGTATTTAAGTGAAAGATATAACCGAGAACCTTGATTATTTAAATCTTCTGGCAAAGGACTATCCTTCCATAAAGGCTGTGGCATCGGAGATTATAAACCTTTCTGCAATATTAAATCTTCCAAAGGGCACCGAGCATTTTATGAGTGACCTTCACGGAGAGTATGAAGCCTTTCTGCACGTTCTCAAGAATGCTTCCGGAGTTATAAAAACCAAAATTGATATGCTGTTCGGAAACAAGCTTTCCGAAAAAGAAAAAAAGCAGCTGGCAACGTTGGTTTATTACCCCGAAAAAAAGCTTGATTACCTTAAGCGGAAAAAAATCGTTAACGATGCATGGTATGAAGTAACCCTTGGCAGACTTTCCGATTTATGCCGTCTGGTTTCTTCAAAATACACCCGCTCAAAAGTAAGAAAAGCCATGCCTAAAGAGTTTTCTTACATAATGGAAGAGCTTTTGCACACTCCCGAAGCTGAAATAAACAAGCATAAGTATTATGCCCAAATCATACATTCCGTAATTGACATAGGCTTTGCCGATGAAATGATAACCGCATTATGTGTCCTTATAAGAAGGCTTTCCATTGACCATCTTCACATTTTAGGAGATGTTTTTGACAGAGGTCCGAGAGCCGACATAATCATGGAAGAATTAATAGGCTATCACTCAATAGATATGCAATGGGGAAATCACGATATAGAGTGGATTGGAGCAGGTGCAGGAAACGAAGCCTTAATCTGCAACGTAATAAGAAATTCCCTCCGGTACAACAACTTCGATGTGCTTGAAATAGGCTACGGAATAAATACAAGACCTCTCGCCTCTTTCGCGGCTGAAGTTTATGAAAACGACCATGCAGGAAGCTTTTTGCCCCTTGATTCCGACAAGAACGTGGTCCAGGGGCGCGATAGTTCCCTCACAGCTAAAATGCACAAGGCGATTTCAATTATCCAGTTCAAATTAGAGGGACAGATTATCAAAAAACATCCTGAATACAACATGAATGAGCGAATAATGCTTGAAAGCATTGATTATAAAAACGACACCGTAAGTATTTCCGGTAAAACCTATCCTTTGACTGACAGTTCATTCCCCACAGTTAATCCCTCATCTCCCCTTATCCTTACAGAAGGTGAAAAAACTGTCATAGAATCGTTAAAGCGCTCCTTCCTTCACAGCGAAAAACTGCAAAAACACATAAGATTCATGGTAAACCACGGCGGAATGTATAAAATATTCAACGGCAATCTTCTCTTCCACGGTTGCATACCGTTGGATTCCAAGGGAAATCTTTCAAAAGTTGACATTTTCGGTGAAACACTTTCGGGCAAGGCATACCTTGACAAAGCCGACAAAATTGTGAGAGAAGCTTACTTTTCTGATAAATCAGACAAAGATACCGACTTTTTATGGTATCTATGGTGCGGCAGTGCTTCCCCTCTTTACGGCAAAGAAAAATCCGCAGCTTTTGAAACCTACTTCACAAACGAAAAAACTCTTTTACACGAAGAAAAAAATCCCTATTACCGCTTTAATGACAAAGAAGACATATGCCGTATGATTTTATCGGAATTTTCCCTTAATCCCGATAAAGGCCACATTATAAACGGCCATGTTCCCGTAAAGCGCAAAAAGGGAGAAAGCCCTGTAAAGGCAGGCGGAAGGCTTTATGTAATTGACGGTGGCTTTTCCAAGGCTTACAGGAAAACCACGGGAATTGCAGGCTATACCTTAATCAATAACTCCTACGGTTTTTCCATAACCGAACATCAGAGCTTTACCTCTGTAAGTGATGTGATTGAAAAGGATTTTGACCTTCATTCCGATAAAATAATGATTGAAGAATTTAAGCACAGAATGCGCGTATCCGATACTGACAACGGAAAACAGTTGAGCCACCGCATCACCGTATTAAAGGATTTACTTGAAGCTTATAAAAAAGGTTATATAAGAGAACGCACAAAATAAAAAAAGTGTCAGGCGTTGCCTGACACTTTTCATTATTTTATTAAGCTTTCGCCATTCATTTCGGCGGGCTTTTCAAGATTCATAATCTGAAGCATTGTAGGTGCGATATCGCAAAGCTTACCGCCTTCACGAAGAGTAACGTCCTTACCTACTACGATGAAGGGTACGGGGTTTGTTGTATGAGCAGTAAACGCTTCCTTTGTTTCGGGATCAACCATCTGGTCAGCATTACCGTGGTCGGCTGTAATCATTCCTACACCGCCCTTGCAAAGTACGGCATCTACAACCTTACCAACGCACTCGTCAACGGTTTCAACAGCTTCTACGGCTGCGGAGAACACGCCTGTGTGACCAACCATATCGCAGTTTGCAAAGTTTAAGATGATGCAGTCATACTTGTCGGATTCAATTCTCTTTAAGGCTTCCTCTGTTACTTCATAAGCACTCATAGAGGGCTTTAAGTCATAGGTTGCAACCTTGGGAGATGCGATTAATGCTCTGTCCTCGCCCTCGTATTCCTTTTCAACGCCGCCGTTGAAGAAGAATGTTACATGTGCATACTTTTCTGTTTCAGCAATACGAAGCTGAGTAAGGCCTTTTGAGCTTATATACTCACCGAAGGTATTTGTAAGGCTTTCGGGCTTGAACGCAACATCTACGTTGGGCATGGTCTTGTCATACTGAGTCATGCACACATAGTAAAGAGGCATAAAGCCTTTTCTTCTCTCAAAGCCGGAGAATTCGGGATCAACAAAGGTTCTTGTGATTTCTCTTGCACGGTCGGGACGGAAGTTAAAGAATACGAAGGAATCGTTTGCATTAACTGTGCCCACGGGTTCGCCGTTTTCCGTGAGTACCATGGGACGGATGAACTCGTCTGTCAAAAGTGCTCCGTTTTCGTCCTTGGTTTCATAGGATGTCTTTATTGCAGCAAGAATGTCGGATACCTTATCGCCCTCGCCCATTACCATAGCGTCATATGCCTTAACAACTCTGTTCCAGTTATTGTCACGGTCCATTGCATAATATCTTCCTGTTACTGTTGCAAGCTTACCAACGCCGATTTCCTTCATTTTGTCTGAAAGCTCAGAAACAAAGTCAATACCGGATGTGGGAGAAACGTCACGGCCATCCATAATAGCGTGAACGTAAACCTTTGTAAGTCCGTTCTTTTTAGCCATTTCAAGAAGACCGAAAAGGTGCTCGATGTGGCTGTGTACGCCGCCGGAGGATAAAAGACCTGCAAAGTGAAGGGCAGAATCGTTCTTCTTGCAGTTTGCGATTGCCGCATTAAGAGCAGCATTTTCAAAGAAGTCTCCGTCCTTTATGGACTTGGTGATTCTTGTAAGTTCCTGATAAACAACTCGTCCTGCGCCGATGTTGGTGTGACCAACCTCGGAGTTACCCATCTGACCATCGGGAAGACCAACATCCATTCCGGATGCGCCGATCTGAGTATAAGGGCAGGTTTCAAAAAGCTTGTCAAGATAAGGAGTTTTTGCACTCTTTATCGCATTGCCTTCGGTTGCATTATTAAAAGCAAAACCGTCCATTATAATTAAAGCAGTAGGTTTTGTCATAAAATCAATCCTTTCTTAAGATAAGCCGAAGCTTTTGCTCCGGCTTTTATCTTCTTTTACGCGTTAGCGATTGTTGTGAAGTCAGCAACCTTAAGGCTTGCACCGCCAACAAGACCGCCATCGATATCGTTCATAGCAAAGAGTTCAGCAGCGTTTCCTGCATTTACGCTACCACCGTAGAGGATTCTTGTATTGTCAGCAACATCGTCGCCGTATACTTCTCTGAGGCAAGCTCTGATGTCTGCGCAAACTTCGTCAGCCTGCTCGTTAGTAGCTGTCTTACCTGTTCCGATAGCCCAGATGGGTTCGTAAGCGATAACAACCTTCTTAACATCTTCAGCAGATAATCCCTTAAGCGCAATCTTAATCTGCATTCTTACCCATTCAAAGGTAATGTTGTCTTCTCTCTGCTCTAAGCTTTCGCCGCAGCAAAGAACGGGAGTGATCCCCTTTTCGATTGCCTTTAATACCTTAGCGTTAACAGTCTTATCTGTTTCATTGTAATATTCTCTTCTTTCGGAGTGACCGATTACAACGTACTTAACACCGAGGTCAAGAAGCATATCAGCGCTAACTTCGCCTGTATATGCACCGCTGTCGTGATAGTCCATATTTTCAGCACCTACAGAAATGTTTGTTCCTTCTGTAAGCTTAACAGCTGTTTCAAGATTTGTGAAAGGAACGCAGATTAAAACTTCGTTCTTTGCACCCTTTACGCTCTCAGCGAGTTCCTTAATGAAGGAAGCTGCCTCCGATGCGGTTTTATTCATTTTCCAGTTTCCTGCTGCAAGTATCTTTCTTGCCATAATAAACACCCTTTCAATATATAAATAGTTTCTTAGTTAATAACCCTAAAAGCCCGTCCGCTTCCGGACGGGCTCGTTTTTTTGATTACTTATCCTGGAGGCAGTCAATTCCGGGAAGAACCTTACCCTCTAAGAATTCAAGTGAAGCACCGCCACCTGTAGAGATGTGAGTCATCTTGTCAGCATAGCCAAGCTTCTTAACTGCTGCTGCGCTGTCGCCACCGCCGATGATGGAGATAGCACCGCTCTTTGCAATAGCTTCAGCAACTGCTGTTGTACCGCCTGCAAAGTTTTCCCACTCGGAAACACCCATGGGGCCGTTCCAGATAACTGTTCCTGCACCCTCGATTGTCTTTGCGTAGAGTTCCTGAGTTGTCTTACCGATATCAAGTCCCATCCATCCGTCGGGAATAGAATCGGAATAAATTCTCATAAATGTTGTATCTTCCTTGTACTCTCTTCCGATGATGTTGTCAAC
>JAZSAR010000203.1:0-4264 GCA_045601965.1 Clostridia bacterium | reverse complement strand
GTTCTTTATGAGAAAATTCTTAATGTGGACCCCAAAAATCCCAAAATGGAAGACAGAGACAGATTTGTATTAAGTAAAGGGCATGCGGCAGCTGCCGTATATTCGGCTCTTGCACAGAAGGGATTTATCCCGAATGAGTGGCTGGGACTTTACTATTGCGACGACGGTAAGCTTATGGGACATATAAGTCATAAGGTACCGGGGGTTGAGTTTTCGACAGGCTCACTTGGTCACGGACTTCCTGTTGCTGTAGGTATGGCAATCGCGGCAAGATATGCCAAGAGCAAGAGAAGGGTATTTTGTATGTCCAGCGACGGAGATATGAACGAGGGTTCAACATGGGAGGCCATAATGTTTGCAGCCCAGGAAAAGCTTTCTAATCTTACTTTAATCATTGACTACAATCAGGTTCAGGCACTTGGACATTCAAAAGATGTCATAGACCTTAGAGACCTTAAGACTAAACTTGAAGCCTTCGGCTGGGCTGTTAAGGTGATTGACGGACATAATCTTGAAGAAGTTTATGAAGCATTTTCTACCGTTCCTTATGACGATAAAAAGCCCTCTGCAGTTATTGCGCATACCATAAAGTGCAAGGGTGTTCCCGAATATGAGGATACGGTAAAATCGCATTACAAGTTTATTCCTGATGAAGAGCTGGATGCTGTAATAAAGGCTATTGAGGAGGCGTAAATATGAGAGCAGTATTTAATAAAACTTTGCTTGAAATTGCAAAAAATGATCCGCGTATACATATGGTGCTTGCGGACATCGGATACGGAGAGATAGAGCCCTTCCGTGATACCTTTCCCGACAGATATTACAATGTGGGCGTTGCAGAGCAGAATATGACGGGCGTTGCCTGCGGTATAGCTATGGAAGGAAACATTGCAGTAACCTATTCCATTGCAAACTTTCCTACACTTCGCTGTCTTGAACAGATAAGAAACGATGTATGCTACCATAATGCCAATGTGAAAATTGTAATTATCGGTGGTGGCGTATCTTACGGACCTCTGGGGATGAGCCATCATTCAACCGAGGACATTGCCATTATGAGAGCGCTTCCAAATATGGTGGTTGTGGTTCCCTGCGATAACTATGAGGCAGAAGCGGCAACAAAGGCTATGATAGAATATAACGGTCCATTATACTACCGCTGTGGGTACAAGGGAGAAAGAGATATTCATCAGGGCCCCGTTGATTTTAAGATTGGTAAGGCTATCACTGTAAGGGAAGGCAAGGATGTAACCCTTATGTTTGCAGGCCCCGTGGGAATAAACGTGCTTAAGGCGGCAGATATCTTAGAGGCGGAAGGTATTTCCTGCCGTATAGTAAGTATGCACACGATTAAGCCCATTGACAAAGAGGCAATAAAGGATGCATCGGAAAATACGGGCGGAATTATTACCATTGAAGAGCATAATCTTTCCGGCGGTCTCGGAAGCGCAGTAGCCGAAGTGATATGCGACGATGCGCTTTCTCCCAAGGTATTTAAGAGAATAGCTCTTCCTGATGTAAATGTTTCTCTTATCGGTCATCAGGAGTGGATAAGAGAACAGTACGGAATGAGCGACATAAAAATCGCAGAGCAGATAAGAATAGCATTAGGACGCTGATAAAAAGCCGGAGACTTTCGTCTCCGGCTTTTTATTGACAAAGGAGATTTTTAAGTGATATAATAAGGTAAAAAAGAAAAAGGAGAACTGATATGTTTTTATATTACATAAGACATGGAGATCCTGTATATAATCCCGATTCTTTGACGCCTCTCGGACAGCGTCAGGCGGAGGCGGTGGGAAGAAGACTGGCACTACACGGTCTTGATGAAATTTATGTTTCCACTTCAAACCGCGCAAAGCTTACGGCAACACCCGCAGCGGAAATATTAAAGCTTCCCATGAAAGAGCTTGACTGGACCAACGAAAAGTATGCCGCAACTGAGCTTTTTGCAACTCGTGAAGACGGAACACGCTCGACCTGGTGCTTCTGGGACGAGGAGACAAGAAAGGTTTTTATGTCGGAAGAAGTAAGGCTTCTCGGCAGAGAATGGTACCGCCATCCATTCTTCAAAAACGATCGCTACGGAGAGGGAATCTGCCGCATACAGAGAGAGACGGATGCCTTTCTGGAAAGCCTGGGCTACCGTCACGATTTAGCCAATAACTGCTATGAAGCAATAGAGCCAAACGATAAAAAGATAGCTCTTTTTGCCCATCAGGGCTTCGGGCTGGCGTTTTTAAGCTGTGTACTGGTTATTCCTTATCCTTATTATTCCACACACTTTGACATTACTACCACCGGCGTTACGGTGATTGAATTTAACAATAGTAAGGCCCCCATTATTCCCGTTACATTGACGCATTCAGATATCTCCCATCTTTACGGTGAACATCTTCCGACAAAATATAACAGCAGAGGATATATCTGATGGAAGAAATCATACAGCGCTTATTTTCCCTTAAGGATGAAGGATATAAGGAGTTTCATAAAAAGCTTATGCCGACGGTTAATCCCGAAAAGATAATCGGAGTAAGAATTCCGCTTTTAAGAAAGCTGGCAAAAGAGCTTTCGGGGACGGAGGAAGCAAGGAGGTTTCTTACAAAGCTTCCTCATAAATATTATGAGGAAAATAATCTTCATGCCTTTTTACTTGAAGGGGTAAAGGATTTTGATTTATGCATAGAGGAAGCAGAAAAGTTTTTGCCGTATATTGATAACTGGGCAACCTGCGATTCCTTCCGACCGCCCTGCTTTAAGAAAAACAAGGAAAAGCTTATAGAGAAAATAACAGAATGGATTTTATCAGATAAAACCTATACGGTAAGGTTTGCCATCGTGTGTCTTATGACATATTTTTTAGGCGAGGAATATAAAAAGGAATATTCCGATATGGTAGTATCAGCAATAAACGGCGAATATTATGTGGATATGGCGGTATCATGGTATTTTGCAACGGCACTTTCAAGTAACTATGAAGAAGCTGTAGGCTATATAGAAAACGGGAAACTATCTTACTTTGTGCACAACAAAACCATTCAGAAGGCAATTGAAAGCTACAGAGTAACTGATGAAAATAAAAAATATCTTAAAACATTAAAAAAGTAAGTCTTTTAGACTTACTTTTTATATTAAATAATTCATTGCGAGCATTAAAGAAAAACCTGCTAAAAATGCATAACTTATGGTATTTTTTCCTTCGCTCTTATGAGTATCGGGAATCATTTCGTTGCATATAACATAAAGCATAGTTCCGCCTGCAAAAGCAAGGGCGAAGGGGAGAAGTGCTTCAGAGATTTTTATTGCAAAATAGCCTAAGAAAGTTCCTATTATCTCAACGGCGCCTGTTGCAAAAGCAGAAAGAAGAGTTCTTTTTTTGCTCATTCCGAGGGACAGCATAGGGGCTATTATAACCATACCTTCGGGAAGGTTCTGAAGCGCTATGCCAAAGGCTACAGTTAATGCCTCTTTGGTGTTGCCTGTACCAAAGCTTACTCCTGCGGCAATTCCCTCCGGAATGTTATGTATGGCAATTGCGAGGACAAATAGAATCACCTTATCATATCTTCCTGCATCAAAGGATGCGGGATTGTCAATTCCGGTAAGCTTGTGAAGGTGCGGCGTTAATTTGTCAAGAAAGTTTATTAATAGAGCCCCTGAAAAAATTCCCGAAATGCAGACGGTTACGGAGAAGATGTCTCCGTCTCCGAGAGAGGGGATAATAAGCCCGAAAAATGCTGCCGAAAGCATAACCCCTGCGGCAAAGGATAAAAATAAATCATTTGTTCTGCTTGTTATTCTTCTGAATATAAAACCGAGAATGGCGCCTAAAATGGTGGCACCGCCTACGCCAAGCGCGGTTAAAAAAACAATAGTCATAAAAGCCTCCGTTTCCATTATCAGTATATGGCCGGAAGGCTTTTTTGTTAAATAAAAATCCTCCCTGAGTTATCAGGGAGGAGGGGATTATTTTTCAAATATGTATCTTTCACCGGGCGTAAAGAGCTTAAAGCTCTGAGCGGGGTTTAATTTATATACACAGTCAACAAAATATGCGGGATTAACCTCATTAACAGAATATAAATCAAAGTGTGTGGGGATTAAAAGGGAGGCTCCCGCTTCCTTTGCAAGGGTGATAGCTTCAACTGAATCAAAGCATCCGATAATGTCTTTTACAACGGTTCTGAAATAGTCCTTGCCGTTGATGGGAATCATTAAAATGTCGGCACCCTTTATTCTTTCGATGTGCCCGTCGTACATACAG
>JAZSAR010000202.1:0-17307 GCA_045601965.1 Clostridia bacterium | reverse complement strand
ATTCCCGAAGCCTTTGCAACGGCTTATCTTAATCTTTTCATCGAGGGCGGAATAAAGGAAGGAAACACCCTTTTAATGAATGCAGGTGCAAGCGGACTTGCCAGCGTAATTATTCCTATGGCAAAGGCCTTCGGCGTAAGGGTTATCACAACGGTTTTAACAGAGGATAAGAAGGAAGCGATAGCGCATCTTAACGCCGACAGAGTGGTTGTGACAACTAAAGAGGATATAGTAGAGGTTCTTAAGGAAGAACTCAGTGAGGGGCACGGGGTTGATGTTGCAATTGACTGTCTCGGCGGAGATTTTATGGGTAAGTGCATCCACTACCTGACCCACGGTGCCCGCTGGATAATGATTGCCGCCCTTGCAGGAACAAAAACAGAAATTGACTTAAAGAATATCTATGTAAGGAATGTCAGAATCATCGGAAGCACACTGCGCTCAAGAACTCCCGATATGAAGGCGTTTATCCTTTCTGAGCTTGTTAAAAACGTATACCCGAAAATTGAAGCGGGACAGGTCATGCCCACAATTTACAAGGTTTTACCCATAACCGAGGCAGAAAGTGCCCACGATATTTTATATAAGGGTGAAAACGTTGGAAAAGTGGTACTTACAGTTAAAGAATAATGTTGATTTTTGTCCGTCCGTATGGTATAATACGGACGGATTTTTTATTGGAAAGAGACGGTAAAATGATTAAAGACAAAGCTTTTTACAGAGAGTTTTTCAGCCTCTATGTTATGCTTGTGCTTCAGAATGTCATAGTTCTCGGCGTAAATCTGGCTGACAATATAATGATAGGCTCCTACAGCGAAACGGCGCTGTCAGGTGTTGCGGCGGTAAACCAGATTCAGTTTGTGTTTCAGCAGATTATCATGGGCTGTGGCGATGCAATTGTTGTTCTCGGAAGTCAGTACTGGGGGCAGAAAAGATGCACCGAGGTTAAGAAAATATCTTTTTCTGCCATGACGCTGGCGCTTTCAGCTGCGGTTATTCTTTTCACACTTGCTCTTTTTATTCCCGAAAAGGTTGTAGGTATTTTCACCCCCACCGAGGCAATTGTGGCTTCGGGCGTTGAGTATATTAATATCATAAAATACACCTACATAATTTTTGCAATCACAAACGTGCTTCTTGCGACTTTAAGATGTGTGGAAACGGTAAAAATAGCCTTTCTGGTTTCCCTTGCAACGCTTTTTATAAACTGCTCCATAAATTTTGTTTTAATCGAAGGCCGCTTCGGCTTTCCCGAGCTTGGCGTGACCGGTGCGGCAATCGGAACGCTTACGGCAAGAATAATCGAGCTTGTTATCGTTATAATTTATGTTGCATTTTACGATAAAAAGCTTAATATAAAGCTTTCCGGGCACATAAAAATCGATAAAAAGCTTTATTCCGATTATATGAAAATTGCCCGCTCCGTTGTGCTGGTTGCGGCAATGTTCGGCGTATCAACGGCGCTCCAGACGGTAATCTTAGGTCATATGTCCGATGCGGCAATTGCGGCAAATTCGGTTTCTACGTCCCTTTTTCAGACTCTTAAGGTGGCATCAATCGGAGCATCTGCCGCAACGAGCGTTATCATAGGAAAGGCTGTGGGAACGGGAAACATCGAAAAGGTTAAAAGCTATACAAAAACCCTTCAGATTATGTTTATCATAATAGGGGCTATTACAAGCACGCTTTTATTCTTCTTAAGGATTCCGATTTTGTCTCTTTATGATTTAAGCGAGGAGACAAAATATCTTGCTAATGCATTTATTCTGGTATTGTGTGTAACGGGCTTTGGTACGGCATATCAGATGCCCGCATTAACCGGTATAGTAAGGGGCGGGGGCGATCCCGATTTTATCCTGAAAAACGACATTATAAGTATATGGTGCATCGTTCTTCCCGTGTCATTTCTCGCGGCGTTTTACTGGCACTGGCATCCCATTGCCGTGGTATTCTGCCTTAATGCGGATCAGATTTTCAAATGCGGTGCGGCGGCAATTAAAACCAACAGCTACACCTGGATAAAAAGCCTTACAAGGGAGAAGGAAAATGGATAATATTGCGGAGGTAGGCTTTACAGAGAAATATATACTTACCGAAAGCGGCTTTAACGCCGTAAGCTTATGAGGTGAAATATGGCTGAACTTATAGAAGGCTTTATGAATTTAAGCCTGATAACAAAAATAATGCTTGTCTTTTCCATCCTTGCGGCGCTTGACCGTATTATAGGGAATAAATTCGGTCTCGGCAAGGAGTTCGAGCGCGGCTTTATGCTGATGGGCGTAATGATGCTGACAATGACGGGTATGATAATAATATCACCCCTTCTTTCCAAAATGCTGGAGCCTTGCTTTTCAGGCATTTACAACCTTTTCGGAATTGACCCTTCAGTAATTCCCGCATCACTTTTTCCAAACGATATGGGCGGCGCGCCTCTGTCTCGTGATGTGGCAATGAATCCAAATGTTGGAATGTTCAACGCCCTTATAACCTCATCGATGATGGGAGCAACTATTTCCTATACAATTCCTTTTTCATTGGGGACTGTTAAAAAGGAGCAGCATAAGGAGCTTATCGTAGGGCTTTTGTGCGGTATCGTTACAATTCCAATAGGCTGCTTTGTGGGCGGCCTTATGTGCAGAATAAACATTTTAACTCTGCTTTTAAACATTCTGCCTCTTGTGATTTTTTCAATTTTTATTGCGCTTGGGCTTTTCTTCTTCCCGGATTTATCGGTTAAGGTTTTTTCATGGGTTGGGAAAATAATAACCGTAATTATAACGGTGGGATTGGTCCTTGGCGGAATTGAATTTCTGACAAAGGCAAAAATAACGGACTCTCTCGTTTCGATTGAAGAAGGTACTTATGTGTGTATGAACGCATCAATTGTTATGTCGGGGGCGTTTCCGCTTATATATGTTATATCGAAAATTCTCCGTAAGCCCATGGAAAAGCTGGGAGAAAAGATGGGCATAAACAGCGACTCTGCCATAGGCTTTGTGTCAACATTGGCAACCAATGTGACAACACTTGGCAATATGGAAAAAATGGATAAGAAGGGAGCGGTATTAAATTCAGCCTTCCTGGTTTCCGCCGCATTTACATTTGCAGGGCATCTTGCCTTTACCCTTGCCTTTGACGAAGCATATATCTATCCGATGATAGCAGGAAAGGTGACAGCCGGCATAACGGCGGTTTTTGTTGCAATGGTCATTTATAAAAGAATATACGAAAAAGAGCTGTAAATTTTACAGCTCTTTTCTGTACCTTCCCGGACTTGTTTTCATTATTTTTTTAAACACACGGCAAAAGCTTTTTGAGTCGGCAAAGCCAACCTGAAATGCAACCTCATCAAGCATTGCCCTGCTTTCCTTAAGGTGAATACAGGCAATTTCCACGCGGTGGCGGTTAAGCACACTGTAAAATGTTTCCCCGGTGATTTTTTTAAATACTCTGCAGAAATTGCTCTTGCTGTATCCGCATTCTTCCGATACATAGTCGATATTTAACGGCTTTGAATATTCTTTGTATATAATCTGAATAGCCTTTTCTACTCTTATGATATCGCGTATGTCCTTCGACTGAATATCTGTATTTTCGTTTTTGGCAAAATCACGTATAAGAATGTGACATATCTTGAAAATATTTCCTTTTACGGCAAGATCCGAAAATTCCGTGCGGTTTGTCATTAAAAACGCGGTTTCGTTAAGGAGTGTACGGAGCTTTATTCCTGCATCACTGTTCTCGCACTTTTCTATAAGAACATTAAAGTTGAATTTCATAAATAAATCAAAGTGTTTGCCAAGTAATCCCGGGCCGGTTTCTATGGTAAGCATTTTTGCTTTTTTGGGAGACTTAAGCTCGTGAGAAGCCATAGGCTTGACAAAAGCAAGGTCGCCTTCTTTCAACACATATTTTCTGTTGTCGATTATTATTTCATATTCGCCCTCTATGCAATAGCTTAATTCTATTTCGGGATGCCTGTGAAGGGGAAAATCCTCGGAGGGACCTGAAGATACAAAGTATGCGTCTTTATCCGTCAGCAATTTCTGGTAAATCAAATTGATCAACTCCTCTCAAAAACAGTATAACACCAAGAAAAAGTCAAATCAATACATTTGTGAATATTTGCGAATTTTTTAAGAATAAACATCCTTGCCGAAGAAAAAGTAAGGATGTATACTTGAAGTAAACAGGAGGGGTTTATATGAAAGACCTATTTATGGGGGCAGCCCGTGAGATAATAACACCGAAAGTCGGAGCTCTTTTGTACGGATATGTTCCCGATTTACATTCCACGAATGTGGCAGATGAACTTACGGCAACCGCATTTTATTTCAGACAAGGGGAAAAAGAGGCCCTTATGATAAGCCTTGCGGTGTGCCAGATAAATACAGCTCTTTCTGACAGGATAAGGGATTTAATTGAAGAAAAGTTCAATATTCCCAAAGAAAACTGCATTTTAGCCGCATTTCATACTCATTCGGGACCTAATGTTGCGGGAACCGAGGGATGGGGAGATATCGACAGAGATTACTGTGATGAAATTTTCATTCCGGGAATAATTAGGGCTACAGAAGCGGCTGTTAAAAAGGCAGAAAGAGTGAGAGCTGGCGTTTCCAAAGGAGAATCCTTTGTGGGGATAAACCGCCGCGAGCTTAAAAATGACAATAAAATTCATTTGGGGCAAAACCCGTGGGGATGCTTTAATCCGCGAATGACGGTTATGTCATTTATAAATGATGAGGATAAGGTTGTGGGCAACATTATCCATTACGGGGCGCATTGCACCGCTGCAGGCAGAAATACCGAAATAAGCCGGGATTGGGCAGGGGTTATGACAGATGCTCTCGAAAAGGAAAGCGGAGGAATTACTGCATTTTTCAACGGTGCGGAAGGAGATGTGGGGCCGAGACTTTCAAACGGTGATACGACAGGGGATATGAGCTATGTAAAGGAAATCGGAGAAATTGC
This sequence comes from Clostridia bacterium, assembly GCA_045601965.1. GTDB lineage: Bacteria > Bacillota > Clostridia > CAKSNL01 > HGM11501 > HGM11501. The sequence goes on along the minus strand of JAZSAR010000202.1, from coordinate 12,336 downwards.
CGCCCGTGATGCGGTGAGAATTTTTAAGGAAATAAAGGATTTTTATCCTGCAGAGCTTAAAGCATCGCAAGCTGTGATTGACATTCCGCTGAAAAAGCGGCTTTCCAAAGAAGCGGCAAAGGAAATGTACGAAGTATATAAAAATAAGACGGTAAACGTGTGGGGTATGACAAGGGCGCACCTTGAAAAGGTTATTGCATCCTATGAAGAAGGCTTAGAGGATAAAGACAGTATCGGAATCTTGCAGGTGGTAATAGGAATAGGTAACGTATTTTTTGCATCAACGCCATTTGAACCTTTTTCCGAAATCGGATTGAGGGCGGATAAAATGGCAGAGGACGCCGAGGTTTTAATGCTTTCAAATGCAAACGGTTCTGAAGGCTATTTTATAACGGAAGATGCTCTTTGCCGTGGAGGATACGAAGTAAATATGTGGTTATACAAGGATATTCAGCCTTATTCCGACGATGCGGACTGGCATCTTGCAATGAGCACGGCTGAACATATAAAGAAAGTAAGGGAGTGTTAGTATGTACAGAATAGGAATTGATGAAATAAACGAGCTGAAAAAGGTAATTGAATCGGGAGATCTTTTTAAAATAAACGACGGAATCCGTGAATCACGTAAGGTTGAAGATAAGCTGAAATCAATTTTCAAAGCGGAATATTCAATTTTTATGACAAGCGGTCACGCGGCACTTACTTCCGCCCTGGTGGCTCTCGGAATAGGCCCCGGAGATCAGGTTATAGTTCCCGCCTATACATATATAGCAACGGCAATAGCGGTTGTTGCAGCCGGTGCGATTCCGGTTATTGCCGAGGTTGACGATACGCTTACCATATCGCCCGCTGATATAGAAAGAAAAATAACATCTGCAACAAAGGCTGTTATGCCGGTTCACATTCAGGGCTTCCCCTGTAATATGGATGCTGTAAGGGAAATTGCGAAAAGGCATAACCTTTTTGTTATAGAAGACGCCTGTCAGGCCGTGGGCGGAAAATATAAGGATAAGTATCTTGGCGCAATAGGCGATGCAGGGGCATTCAGCTTTAACTATTTCAAAATTGCAAGCTGCGGAGAAGGCGGAGGTTTTATTACAAACAGCAAGGATGTTTTCGAACGCGCCCTTATTTATCACGACAGCAGTGCAATAGCATTTTTCGGAGACCAGCTGGATGGTGTTTCAACGCCTAATTTCTGCGGGCAGGAATTTCGCTCCAACGAAATTTGTGCAGCGGTTTTAAATGTTCAGCTTGATCGCCTGGATGGGATTTTAACCGATTTAAGGAAAAATAAAAAGTATCTTATGGAAAAGCTTTCCGACGTGGCAACATTTATTCCTTCCAATGACATAGAAGGGGATTGCGGAACAACCCTTGCATTCAGCTTTGATTCAGCAGATAAAGCGTGGAATTTTGCCTATGCTGAAGGAATAAGAGGGTCAATTCCCATAAGAACCGGAAAGCACGTTTACCGTAACTGGGATTGTATTATGGAAAAAAGGGGTGCTTTTAATCCTCTTATGGATCCTTTCCGTATGGAAGCCAACAAGGGGATAATTCCCGATTACCGCGAGGATATGTGCCCGGAAACCCTTGACAAGCTTTCAAAGGTTGTGTATATGAGTGTGAATCCCGATGCAACAAAGGAAGAGCTTGATGCTACGGTTGAAGCAGTGAGAAAGGCAATTGCCGGACTTTAATATGGAAACGTGATTAAAAAAAGCGACTTTTGAATGAAATTTATTTCATTGAGAAGTCGCTTTCTATTAGCTTTAACGATGGGCGAAAAAACGCTGTTCGCGTTTTTCAATTTGTCTGCCTCCGCTTGAACGTAAGAAAACTTTTGTTTTCTTTTAGTCCCCGAAAAATCTTGTTTGGATTTTTAACCGGGTACTACCTTACTCCGCATCGGCTTTGTTGCCGAATGCTCCGCACGGCTCCGGCAGACTCTCGCAGAAAATTTCTTTGTTGAAATTTTCTGCTAAAAGTCGCTTTTGTGCACTTTTGGGCAAATCAGGTCTTGATTGTCTATTTAAAATGGTGTAAACTTATGTTATGATAATTTCGGAACAGGGATGGTGGGAAATATGATATATTATAAGATTGACCTTCGCGATATCTTAAGAGTAACGCTTTTAGGCAAGGAAAAGCTTATTCCGCCGAGAATGCACTATAAGCGAAATACCGTCGAATACATTATGTATGTGGTACTGGACGGAAAACTGCACCTTAAGGTAAATGATGGGGAGCTTACCTTATTGCCCGGTGATGTGCACATTTTCAATCAGGGCGACTATCAGGAAGCCTTCGAGAGTACCTACTGCGAATATTATTACATTCATTTCCGCTCGCCTTACATCGAAAAGTCGGAAATGGAGGAAGAAGAATTTCTGGCGCTATGTGCAAAAAAGGAAGAAGAGTTTAAGAAAACAGAGTTTTACAGAGAAAGCTGCTATGACTATTTTTATGTATATCTTCCTGAGCACTTGCACATCGAATCCGCAAGTCTGTTTGAATATATAACAAACACGCTTAAAAACAACACATTGACACCCCTGACGCCCCGAAGCAAGAGTGTTGAAAACCGCTTTTCGGTTTCCGCATCCTTTGAAAAGATCTTGTTCAAGCTTGAAAAGTCCGAAACCCCAAAGCAGGATAATTCCCACAACATAGCCTGGAAGATAGCGGACTTTATTGATAAAAACTATTTTCTTCCTATAACAGGAGAGGATATTGCAAAGGAATTTTTCTTAAGTTTTGACTATGCAAACAGAGTTTTCGGCAAGGTTATGGGCATAAGCATAATTAAATACAGAAACGATGTGCGTCTTCAGCACGCCAAGGCACTGATGCTTGCAACAACAAAGCCGCTACTTGAAATTGCATCGGAGGTAGGCTTTGAAAATGCTCACTATTTTTCAAGAATATTTAAAAAAGAAGAGGGAATTGCCCCCTCTGAATATAAAAAGGAATTTTTACGAAGCCAGAACATAGGAGGTCATTATGAATAAGAAAATCAATGTAACCATCTGGAACGAATTCTATCACGAAAGGACAAGAGAAAGCGTAAAGAAAATATATCCCGACGGAATCCACGGAGCCTTAAAGGAAAAGCTTTCAGAATTCGGTGAGTATAATCTTACTGTTTTAACTCAGGATATGGAAGAGCACGGTCTGACGGACGAGGTTCTGGCAAATACCGATGTTTTAATCTGGTGGGGCCACGCAAAGCATCACGAGGTAGCAGATGCCGTAGTTGAAAAGGTTAAAGCAAGAGTGCTTGACGGTATGGGCTTTATCGCCCTTCACTCAGCCCACGCGAGTAAGATATTCAAAGCTCTTATGGGCACAAGCTGCCGCGTAAAGTGGAGAGAAAACGATGAAAAGGAAAGACTTTGGGTAATTGAGCCCAGCCACCCCATAGTTAAAAATGTGCCCGAGTACATAGAAATAGAGGAAGAGGAAACCTACGGTGAGCGCTTTGAAATTCCCACCCCCGACGAGCTTATTTTTGTAAGCTGGTTTAAGGGTGGCGAAGTATTCAGAAGCGGATGCACCTTTAAGAGAGGTCTCGGTAAAATTTTCTATTTCCGTCCCGGTCACGAGGAATATCCCATCTACTACAGAGACGATATTATAAGGGTTATTAAAAACGCCATCGACTGGGCGTGCCCCGACGGCATCACAAAGCCTACACTGGGCCACGTTGAGCCTCTGGAGGTTGTAAGAGATAAGTTTGAAGGAAAAAGTATGGAAGAGAGAACCCACGCTAATTTGGGTAAATAATAAAGGAGAGAAAGCTATGTTAAGAATTGGTATAGTTGGTGCAGGAAACATTGCCTGCAACATCCACATCCCCGAAATAAACGCCTGCCCCGACGGAGAGCTGGTTGCCCTTTGCGACATTGACGAGGCAAAGTTAAAGGCTGCGGGAGAAAGATTCAATATCCCCGAACATATGAGATTTACCGATTATAACGACCTTATAAACTGCCCCGAGGTTGATGCGGTTGAGGTTTGTACACCTAACCACCTTCACGTTCCGATAGCTCTGGCAGCAGTAAAGGCAGGAAAGCCCGTTGAGGTTGAAAAGCCCTTAACCACCACCTGTAACAGTGAAATGGAAGAGCTTGTGGCAGAGATTGAAAAGAAAAACGTTGTAAATATGATGTGCTTTTCCTACCGTTTCAAAAGTGCTGTCCGCTATGCAAAGCACTTAATCGATGAAGGAAAGCTTGGCAAAATCGTAAATGTAAACATTGAGTATCTTCAATCGGGCGTATTCATCCCCGGAAGAAGACTTGAATGGAGATTTGTGAAAGAGTATGCGGGAAGCGGAACGCTTGGCGATTTAGGTGTTCACTTAATTGATATGACACGTTTCCTGCTTGGTGAATTTAAAAGCGTTTCTGCCCTTTCCGCAACAGTTGTAAAGGAAAGAAGAAAGCTTGATTCTGAGGAAATCGCACCCGTACTGGTTGACGATATCACAAGCTTTATCGCAAAGCTTGAGGACGATGTAATTGCAAATTTCCTTGTAACAAAGTGTGCAATCGGTGAATCCAATACCATTAAGTATGAAATTTACGGCACCGATGGCGTTCTTAAGTTTAACTTGAACAGCCCCAACGAGCTTACACTCTGCATCGGCGAAATCGACAGGGAAACAAACTCCATTCACAAGGTAAATGTTCCTGCAAAATACCGTCTTGGTCAGGAAGAGTGCTTTATCAAAACCGTTTTAGGTAATGAATTTCCTTATTATCCCGCAATCACCGAAGGCGTAAAGAGCCAGAAGATTGTTGATGCGGTATTAAAGTCAGCCGAAGAGGGAAGAGTAGTTAATCTTTGATGAAAAAAGTGATGTGCTTCGGCGCATCACTTTTTTGTTGACAGAAGAAAAAGAATAATATATAATTTTATATAGAATTCGACAAATTATGAGGAGGAGTTTTAATGCTTAAAAAATCAATGGCTGTGCTTGCAGGCTTTATGCTTGTTGCAAATATGTCCCTGGTTGGATGTACGGCGAAGGAAGAGGCAGTAAATCCGGCAATTGCTGAAGGTATGGGCTCAATAGATCTTACAACAATGACGGTTATGGGTGCCGGAGCTGAAGTTCTGGATGGAAATATTAAAATAACAAGAGGCGGAGAATTTGTTGTAACCGGTCAGAATATGGATTCAATGATTCATGTAAATACTGTGGAAAAGGTAAAACTTCGTCTTTCGGGAATGGCACTTACAAATTCCGACGGCCCTGCAATTTTCTTCGAAAATGCAGACAAAGCCCTTATAACAATTGAAAAGGATACGGAAAACTTTATAAAAGATGGTGCAGCATACACAGTAGATGCAAAAGCGGCAATTTTTTCCAATGATGACTTGGAAATAAAGGGTGGCGGTAAGCTTACGGTAGATGCATCCTTCAAGCATGGCATCGCAGGTGATGACGATGTGGTGATAGAAAACGGAAACATCACAATTACATCCAAGGAACATGGTATAAAAGTAAATGATACCCTTGAAATAACAGGCGGAGAAATTTCTGTAGTATCAAAAGAGGGTAAGGGAATTAAAGCCGATAAAGAAGTTATAATAGGTGGCGGTAAGGTTAACCTTAAATCTGAAACCAATGAAGGTATTGAAAGCGAAGGCACAATTGCGATAAATGGCGGTGAGCTTAATATAGAAGCTTCGGGCAACGGAATAAATACCGCTGAATCCAAAGAGCCGGATGTTATCTACGATATAAAAATTTCAGGCGGAAAAACAAATATTACATCGGGAAAGAGCGGTATTGACTCCTACGGAAACGTTACTGTTTCAGGGGGAGAAGTTTATTTCCTGCCTCCGTTCTCTACGGAAAAAGCACCTGTTGAAAGTAAGGGAGCCTTTGAAATAACAGGAGGAAAGGTTTTCCTTAACGGAAATGAAATTACAGACGCAGTTGCACTTACAAAGGTAGCGGAAAATGTTCCTGAATTGCCTGCAGAAACTACCGGTAACATAAAGGTGACACTTGACGGTGCAATGCTTTCTTTCAATACTGATCCGGTAATTAAAAATGATACAACACTGGTAGGCTTCCGTGGAATTTTAGAGGCGCTTGGAGCAACGGTTACATGGGACGGGGAAAAACGCTGTGCAATAGCGGAAAAAGAGGGAACAAGGATTGAACTTTACATTGATTCTACTACGGCTTATGTAAACGGTGAGGCGAAGGAGCTTTTGACGGCACCTGAAATTATAAACGGCTCCACAATGATTCCGGTAAGATTTGTTTCTGAAAACCTTGGTATGAAGGTTGGCTGGGACGGTGTGGCACGCCAGGTAATTATAGAAAGAGAAGTATAAAAAATAAAAGGCTGTGAAAACAGCCTTTTATTTATTTTATTTCAGGAATATTTCCCACACCGTCCAGTATGTAGGTGGGAGTATAGGGGAATTCTTTTACCGTATCTCTATTGCTGCAGCCGGTCAACACCAGTACGGTATCAAGGCCGGTTTCTATGCCTGCAATTATATCGGTGTCCATTCTGTCGCCAATCATAACCGCTTCTTCTGAATGAACTCCAAGGAGCTTTAAGCCCGTTCTCATCATCAAGGGATTGGGCTTTCCGATAAAGTAAGCGTTTTTGCCTGAAGCAAGCTCAATGGGAGCAACTAAGCTCTTGCAGGCGGGCGCCAGTCCTTTTTCAGTAGGACCGGTAAGGTCGGGATTTGTTCCGATAAGCTTTGCGCCGTTCATAACGAGGTATAAGGCTTTTTCCAGGCTTTCATAGTTATATGTGCGGCATTCGCCGATTATAACATAGTCGGGGTTTACATCGTTTATTGTTATTCCTTCTTCGTAAAGAGCGTTGTATAAACCCGGTGCACCAATTACATAGGCGGTTGCACCTGGGCACTGGCTCTTTATAAATTTTGCAGTAGCAAGAGCGCTGGTGTAAAAATGGCTTTCATCCACATCAAGCCCCATTCTTGCCAGTTTCTGTTTAAGCTCTGTTCTTGAGCGTTCGCTGGAATTTGTGAGAAATAAAAAATGTTTGTCATTGGCATATAACCACTTAACAAATTCTTTAACACCGTCAAGTAACTTGTTTCCGTGATAGATTACACCATCCATATCACAGATAAAGCCTTTTTTGTCTCTTAAAGCTTCCAATTTCATATTAATCTTCTCCTTGTCCGGATAACTCTGACTTACAGTTTTTGCATATGTTTTTATCTTTGTAAATTGAAAGGTCTTCCTGGCTTCCGCAGAATATGCAGAAGGGCGCATATTTTTTCAATATTATCATATCACCTTCGGTGAAAATTTCAACGCCGTCCCGCTCTTCTAAGTTGTAAACCTTGCGGATGGATTTCGGAAGAACGATTCTGCCAAGAGTATCGATTTCTCTTACAATGCCGGTGGATTTCATTTAATCGACATCCTTTCTAACATTATACTGATATTATACATTGTTTAACAAAAACTGTCAATAATTAAGAAAAAATATGCAGAATAAAAAAATATAAAAAAATTAAAAATAAGTGTTGACAAGTGACAATATTTATGGTATAATCTCTTTTGTTGACGAAAGGAAACGCTGGTGTAGCTCAATTGGCAGAGCAGCTGATTTGTAATCAGCAGGTTGCGGGTTCGAGTCCCATCACCAGCTCCAATAAATATGGGGAGATTCCCGAGTGGCCAAAGGGGACAGACTGTAAATCTGCTGCTTCTTGCTTCGGTGGTTCGAATCCACCTCTCCCCACCAGAAAAAAGCACCGATTTTGTTTCAAAATCGGTGCTTTTTTCAACGAAATAAATCCTTTCAGGATTTGTGAAATACCTTTCGGGTGTGAAATATTGCTTTGCAATGTGAAATGCCTGCGGGCACGAGAGGGTTTATTTCATTTCACTTGATGCGAAGCATCAAATTTCACAATTTCTGCAAAAAATTATTTCACATCAACGAAGTTGATATTTCACTAATAGACAAATTATAATATATGTGTTATACTGACTTCAGGGAGATGATGTTATGGCAGAATCAAAACTCAGAGACTTGTCGGTTGAATTTTCGGTTAAGGTAATAAAATTATGCGAAACGGTTAAAGGGCACCATTCTCTTGTTAATCAGCTTGAACGCAGTGCTACTTCCATTGGCGCAAATCTGCACGAAGCGAATTATGCGCAGAGTAAGAATGATTTTATATCCAAACTGCAGATAGCCTTAAAGGAATGTTACGAGACAGAATACTGGTTAGAGCTATTTGTGAAATCAGATATACTGGAAAGAGAAACTGCAAAGATTGTATACAATGAATGCGGAACAATTCGCAAAATGCTTATAGCATCGATTAATACAGCGAAGGAGAATACTTAAAAATAGAATGGGGCATAAGCCATGTTTTCACCCCGTGGCTTTTCCGCAGAAAAGCGAATCCACCCCGTGGCAGGAGAGAGGAGTACCAAAGGTACTCTTTATTTTTTTGCTTATTCACAGACAAAGCGTTTTAATTCCCTCTGCCTTTCCTGTTTCATCATTTACCGAAACTATTACCCCACGGAAGCGGGAAGGCTCTTTAGAAGCCTCATAGCGGGCTTTTTCGCCCGTAAGGAATCTTTTTATGGCAATGTCACTTCGAAGCCCCAAAACACTGTTTTCTGGCCCTGTCATACCGGCATCGGTGATGTATGCAGTGCCGCCGGGAAGAATGCAGGCGTCATTGGTCTGAACGTGGGTATGGGTGCCAAGCAGGGCGCTCACTCTTCCGTCAAGATATTGACCGAGTGCAATTTTTTCACTGGTTGCCTCGGCGTGAAAGTCAACGAGAATAACATTGGTACTCGTTTTCACCTTTTCAATAAGTTTATCTGCCGTGTGGAAGGGATTTTCCACGGGAATATCCATATACACGCTTCCGAGCAGGTTTATTACGGCAACTTTCCTGCCGTCCCTGGTACGGAAGATACCGTGTGTATCGGGAAATTCTTTGTCTTCGTAGTTTGAGGGTATAACAACATTTTCTCCCATTTTCACAAGAGACTTTACATCGGGCTTACTGAAGGTGTGATTGCCGAAGGTAAAGCAGTCGATACCGGCAGAAGACAGTTCCTCATATACGCGGGTGCTCATACCGAGACCGCCGGAGGAGTTTTCTCCGTTTGCAACGGTAAAGTTTATATCATATTCGTATTTTATTTTTTCAAGGTGGGAGAATACGGCTTCTCTTCCGCTTCTTCCCACAATATCTCCTATAAAAAGAATGTTCATGATTATACCTCTTAAAAAAGTGAGTGTAAAGACTTTACACTCACTTTTTAATTACTTCGCAATGCCGGATTCTCTTGTTTCTCTTATGAGATTTACCTTGATCTGGCCGGGATATACAAGCTCGTTTTCAATACGCTTTACGATATCTCTTGCAACAAGCACCATTCCCTCGTCGGAAACGATTTCGGGCTTAACCATGATTCTGATTTCACGGCCCGCCTGAATAGCAAAGGACTTGTCAACTCCCTCAAAGGAGTTTGCAATTTCTTCAAGCTTCTGAAGACGCTTGATGTAGTTTTCAATGTTTTCTTTTCTTGCACCGGGACGGGCTGCGGAAACAGCGTCTGCCGCCTGAACGATACAAGCGATAAGTGTCTGCGGCTGTACATCGCCGTGATGCGCTTCAATAGCGTGGCATACGTCAAAGCTTTCACCGTACTTCTTGGCAATATCTACGCCGATAGCAACGTGAGAGCCCTCAATTTCGTGGTCAACTGCTTTACCCAGGTCATGGAGTAAACCTGCTCTCTTTGCGAGAGTGACATCGGCGCCAAGCTCTGCCGCCATAAGTCCGGAAAGATAGGAAACCTCGGTAGAGTGCATAAGCACATTCTGTCCGTAGCTTGTTCTGTAATGAAGTTTACCGAGTAACTTAACGATTTCGGGATGAAGTCCCTGAACATTAGTATCGAAGGTAGCCTGCTCACCTTCCTGCTTAATGGTGCGCTCAATTTCTTTCTTCGCACGCTCAACAGTCTCTTCAATTCTTGCAGGATGAATTCGACCGTCAACAATGAGTTTTTCAAGTGTGATTTTTGCAATTTCACGTCTTACGGGATCAAAGCCCGAAAGGATAACTGCCTCGGGTGTATCGTCGATGATAAGATCGATACCTGTCATAGTCTCAAGGGTTCTGATGTTTCTGCCCTCACGACCGATAATTCTTCCCTTCATTTCGTCATTGGGAAGAGCAACTACGCTGACCGTAGTTTCCGCAACATGGTCTGCTGCGCATTTCTGAAGTGCATATCCGATAATTTCACGAGCCTTTGTTTCGGCATTTTCCTTTGCCTCCTGCTCGATTTCCTTAACCATGATAGCTGCTTCGTGGCGAACTTCGCTTTCAAGATTTTTAAGAAGGTATTCCTTGGCTTCTTCAGCGGAGAGACCTGAAATCTGTTCAAGTTTTGCTCTCTCTTCATTCTGCAGAGCGACAAGGGCTTCCTTTTCGGCATCAAGCTCTTTGGATTTAACTGCCAGTGCCTCTTCCTTCTGCTCCAGGGACTCTGTTTTCTTGTCAAGGTTCGCTTCCTTCTGGTGAAGGCGGTTTTCCTGTTTTGAAAGTTCGCTTCTTCTTTCTTTTACTTCTTTGTCCAGTTCTGATCTGTTTTTGTGGATTTCTTCTTTTGCTTCAAGCAAAGCTTCTTTTTTCTTGTTTTCAGCTTCTTTTATGGCTTCGTCAACAATTCTTTTAGCTTCGTCTTCAGCGCTTCCTATCTCGGCTTCGGAAATTTTACGATTGTATGTAATTCCGGCTTTGAACATACAAAAACCTGTAATTACAGCAATGACAATTCCGATACCGAGGCCAATGAGAATCTGTGTCATTTGTCTTTCGACCTCCTTTATATGAAACGAGGAGTTTATTTTTCAAGTGCATCTCATAAAAAACAAATATTCCCCGTATTATATTAATTGTAATCTTTTTTTCGGAAAATGTCAAGTAAAAAGGGAAATATATTGAATATTATTTTTAAAAGGAAGAAAATTTTACGGAATAAGGGTAGTTATAACAAAAAACACGCCCGACGGGCGTGTTTTACTCATAATTTTGCAGCTTTCAAGGTATTTTTCATAAGCATAGCTATGGTCATGGGGCCAACGCCGCCGGGAACGGGAGTGATTGCACCGGCGATGGGAGCAACATTATCAAAGTCCACGTCTCCGCAAAGCTTTCCGTCTTCTGTTCTGTTAATACCAACGTCAATTACAACGGCACCGGGTTTTACCATATCAGCCGTTACAAACTTAGGCTTTCCGATTGCGGCAACTAAAATATCCGCACGGCGGGTAACCTCTTTTAAGTCCTTTGTTCTTGAGTGGCAGATTGTAACGGTTCCGTTTGCGTGAAGAAGAAGCATTGCCTGAGGCTTACCAACGATGTTGCTTCTGCCTATCACAACGCATTCCTTGCCGGAAATTTCGATTCCCGATTCCTTGATAAGCTCCATAACTCCGGCAGGTGTGCAGGGAAGGAAATCATAGTCGCCTATCATAATTTTACCCACATTTGCGGGGGTAAAAGCATCAACATCCTTTTTTTCGGAGATGGCGTTTATTATCTTCTTTTCATCGATATGGGAGGGAAGGGGGAGCTGAACAAGTATTCCGTGGATGTTTTTTGCATTGTTCAATACATCGATTAAATCCAAAAGCTCCTGCTCCGATACATTCTCTCCGAAGGTGTATTCTTCGGAATGGAAGTTACACGCTTCACAGGCTTTTTTCTTGTTATTTACATAGACACGGCTTGCGGGATCATTTCCTGCCAGTATTACCGCGAGCCCCGGTTTTATTCCTTTTTCCGCCAGAAGAAGAGCTTCTTTTGCCACTTCTTCCTTTATCCTTGCCGATACTTTTTTTCCGTCCAGTAACATCATTTTTAATAAACCTTCTTTCAGCTTTGTTTCTTATAAGACATTCGGGAGCCGTACCGATTAAATCCTCACGGCCTGCCTTTATTAAAGCTTTTCGCACAAGCTCATAATTTTCGGGGCGCGTATATTGAAGCAGCGCCCTTTGCATTGCCTTTTCTTCATAGGTTTTTGCAACATAGACCTCTTTCATTGTCCTGGGATCAAGACCTGTATAGAACATTGCCGTGGAAAGAGTGCCGGGGGTGGGATAAAAGTCCTGCACCTGCTGGGGACGCATATTTTTCGACTTTAAGTAGCATGCAAGGTCTATTGCATCCTTAAGTGTGCTTCCGGGGTGGCTGGACATTAAGTAGCAGACTAAATACTGTTCCTTGCCCAGCTTTTTACATATGTCGTAGTACTTTTCTGCA
>JAZSAR010000201.1:0-11813 GCA_045601965.1 Clostridia bacterium | reverse complement strand
AAGAGTGGATAAATAAATACTTGCCTGCGAAATCCAGTAAAGGAATGCTATTTCGCTTGTTCCAAAAAGAATTGCGATAACCATGCTTATCATCTGGATCGTGGTTTTAACCTTTCCCCACATACTTGCCGCAACGGAAATTCCCTCTGCAACGGCAATTACCCTGATGCCCGTGATAAGGAAATCTCTCGCAAGAATAATCATTGCACACCATACGGGGAAAACGCCCTCCACCATAAGGCAAAGCATAACCGCTGTAACAATCAACTTATCAGCCAAAGGATCCATTACCTTGCCGAAATTGGTAACCAGATTATCCCTTCTCGCTATGTATCCGTCAAACCAGTCTGTCAAGGATGCAACGATGAAAACAATTGCCGCAATGATGCTCTCTACCGATACTCCCAGTACGGATGCATCCGTAAAATTGCAAAGCATTATAACCATAACAACGGGGACTAAAATCATTCTTAAAATTGTAAGTCTGTTGGGAAGGTTATTAATCATAAATCATCTCTCCAGTCAAATCATAGTCTACATAATCCATTATTCTAACATTGACAAACTCACCCGCATTAATCTCTTCTTCCGCACCGAAGTATACAAATGCATCAACATCCAGTGAATCCATATAGCTTCTTCCGAAGTAGAGGCAGGACTCCTCATCAAAGCCTTCGGTTAAAACCGTAAGAGTTTTACCGATAAATGCTTTTCCGTTTTCCTCCGCCACTTTGTTTTGTATATCCATAAGGATTCCCGCACGCTCTTCCTTTATATCATCATCAATCTGATTTTCCATCTTTGCCGCCCTTGTTCCCTCTTCCGCAGAGTAGGCAAAGGCACCAAGACGTTCAAATTTCATTTCCTTGACGAAGTTGCAGAGTGTTTCAAACTGCTCCTCCGTTTCACCGGGAAAGCCTGCAATTAACGATGTTCTTATGGCGATTCCGGGGATTTCTTTTCTCAGCTTATTAATAAGGGTGCGAAGCTCTTCTCCCGTGGTTTTGCGGTTCATCTTCTTTAATATTTCATCATCGGCGTGCTGTATGGGAATATCCATATATTTCACGATTTTTTCTTCCGTCTTAAAGACTTCGATAATTTCATCGTTTATTTCCTCGGGGTAGCAATAGTGTACTCTCACCCATTTAACGGCATCTATTCTGCAAAGCCTTCCAAGGAGCTCAGGAAGCTTCTTTTCCTTATATAAGTCAACCCCGTAGCGACTGGTATCCTGAGCAATTACTATAAGCTCCTTAACGCCCGAAGATGCAAGTGTTTCTGCCTCAGCCACAATTTCCTCCATGGGGCGGCTTTTATAGCGGCCTCTTATAAAGGGAATTGCACAGTAGCTGCAGAAATTATCACACCCCTCGGCAATCTTTAAATATGCCGTATGCCCGGGCGTGGTGATTATTCTCGGAAGTGTTTTATCGCTGGCGTTTCCGCCGAAAAACGTCTTCTTTCCGTCCTTTTCTGCCTCTTCTATGGCCTCTGCAATTCTGTCATAGTCCTCAACGCCCACTATGGCATCAAGTTCAGGAAGCTCTGACAAAATTTCGTCCTTATAACGCTCGGAAAGGCAACCTGCACAAATAAGTGTTTTACACGCACCCGTTTCCTTATAGCTTGCGGCATCAAGTATGGTTTCGATGCTTTCCGCCTTAGCCGAATCGATAAAGGCACAGGTATTTACTATGATTACCTCCGCTTCTTCGATATTCTCCGTAATTTCATGGCCCTTTTCCGTAAGAATACCTATCATATTTTCACTGTCCACCAGGTTTTTGGAGCAACCCAGGGAAATAAATCCTATTTTTTTAGTCCTCATTCATACAACTCCTGACATCGCTTAAGGAAAATCCCCGCGTCACAAAATAGCGGTATATTTTTTCCTTGTCTTCCATGTCCTCAAATCTTTTTTCAAGCACTTCCTTTATTATTGCACATTCATCCGCATCAAAGGAAGAAACTGCTTTATCTGCCATTTCTTCAGAAATCCCGCGCATTTTAAGCTCGGATAAAATCCTGACTTTTCCGTGCTTTTTTATTCGGTATGAGTCTGAAACATAAGCCCTCGCATATTCGCTTTCGTCAATGTAGCCGATTTCCTCCATAGCAATAACCGCCGCTTCAATTTCAGAAGACGGAAACTTTTTTGCATAAAGCTTATCCCGCAAGGTCTTTTTGGTATGCCTTCCAAGGGAGCACAGCTTTGCCGCAGTTTCCCTTGCGCTAAGTTTTCTTTTAACTCTATTCACTTAAAAACTCCATAAACACTAAATTTGCAAGGTCTTCTCCTCTTTTTGTGAGCTTCGCTATTCTTCCGTCAAAGGAGATTAATCCTTTTTCAGAAAGTGCTTTCAGCTTATCCGGAAAGCTTCCTCTTGTTTCAAAGCCCGTAAGTATGCGAAAGCCCAGCATAAACCGTTCATATTCAGCTTCGGACTCAGAAATCTCTGTTGCCTCAAGCCTTTTATCCTCTGCTTTTATATACTCCTCAATGCCGGAGATATTCGAATATCTCACATTTCCGTAATAGGAGTGTGCACCTGCACCAAAGCCGTAATAAGGTTCACCCGTCCAGTATTTCATATTATGGCGTGAAAAAGCACCGCCTTTTCCGAAATTTGAAATTTCGTAATGTGTAAATCCCGCTTTTTCAAGGCTTTCGCACACAGCATGGTGCATTTCCCTTTCCTCTTCATCCGACGGAAGAGGCGGGGTATTATTATAAAAGGGCGTTCCCTCTTCTATTATCAGAGAATAGCAGCTTATATGATTTATCGGAAGCTCTAACGCCTTTTTAACATTTTCAAGGAGACTATCCTTTGTCTGATTGGGTATTGCCTCCATAAGGTCAATGCTGATGTTTTTAAATCCGGCTTTTTTTGCAAGAAGCACAGCCTCTATGGCATCAGAGGATGAATGAACTCTCGAAAGAGCTTTAAGCTCATTATCCTGAAAGGACTGCACCCCTATGCTCAATCGGTTTACCCCAAGATTTTTCAAAAGGCTGTATTTTTCAAAATCCGCTGCAGCGGGGTTTGATTCAACAGTAAATTCCGTATCCTCTGTCAGATTGAAAGTTTCGTGTATTGCCGTTATAAGCCTTTCAAGCTGCTTATTTTCCAGAACCGTCGGCGTTCCGCCGCCTATATATACGATGTCTGCCTCAATCCCGGAAAAAGACTTCATCTCACTTATCAGAGCGGTGATATAATCATCCCTGAGATTCATCTTTCCCGAATATGAATTAAAGTCACAATAAGCGCACTTTGCAAGACAAAACGGAATATGTATATATATTCCGTTACTCATCTAATTTAAGCACAGCCATAAACGCCTCCTGGGGAACCTCAACATTGCCCACCTGGCGCATACGCTTTTTACCTTCTTTTTGTTTTTCAAGAAGCTTTTTCTTTCTTGTTATGTCACCGCCGTAGCACTTTGCAAGTACGTCCTTACGCATTGCCTTAACGGTTTCTCTTGCGATAATTTTTGAGCCGATTGTTGCCTGAATCGGAATTTCGAAAAGCTGTCTCGGAATAACTTCCTTAAGCTTTTCAGCAATTTTTCTTGCTCTTCCGTATGCCTTTTCTTCATGTACTATAAATGAAAGTGCGTCAACCAAATCACCGTTTAATAAAATATCAAGCTTTACAAGCTTACTTTCAACATAATCCGTAAGTTCATAGTCAAAGGATGCATAGCCCTTTGTTCTCGACTTTAATGCATCGAAAAAGTCGTATATAATTTCATTTAACGGAAGGTCGTAGTGAACCTGAGTTCTCGTATCATCAATATAGGTCATTCCCTTATAGGTGCCTCGTCTTTCCTGGCAAAGTTCCATAATAGCACCAACATACTCCGTAGGCGTCATAATATCAGCCTTTACCATAGGTTCATACATAGCCGCAATTTCCGTGGGCTTGGGAAGATTTGCAGGGTTATCCACCAGTACAACATCCCCGTCACTTTTCTCAATACGGTAAATTACGCTGGGAGCAGTTGTAACAAGGTCAAGATTATATTCCCGCTCTAATCGCTCCTGTATAACCTCCATGTGTAAAAGTCCTAAAAATCCGCATCTGAAACCAAATCCCAGAGCCTGGGAAGTTTCTGCTTCAAATGTAAGTGATGCATCATTTAGCTTAAGCTTATCAAGAGCATCACGAAGGTCACCATATTTAGAGCCGTCTGCAGGATAGATACCGCAGAAAACCATGGGGTTAACATTTTTATAACCGGGAAGAGGCTCATTTGCCGGGTTATCGGCAAGTGTAACGGTATCTCCCACACGAACATCCTGAACACTCTTTATTGATGCGGTGATATAGCCAACTTCACCTGCACACAATGCAGAAGATGCCTTCATTTCTCCGGGCTTTAAATATCCTGTCTCAACAACTTCAAATTCTTTTCCCGTCGCCATAAATCTTATTCTCTGTCCGGGTTTGACCGAGCCTTCTCTTACTCTGCAGTATACAATAACACCGCGGTAGCTGTCGTAGAAGGAGTCAAAAATCATCGCCTGTAAGGGTGCATCCTCGTCGCCCTTAGGTGCAGGAATATTTTCAACAACGCTTTTTAACACAGCTTCGATGTTTATTCCGTTTTTAGCGGAAATCCTCGGAGCATCCATGGCAGGAAGACCTATAACATCCTCAATTTCGTGAGCGATTTCGTCAGGTCTTGCTCCGGGAAGGTCAATTTTATTTATAACGGGCATGATTTCAAGGTCCGCATCCAGCGCAAGATAGGTATTTGCAAGAGTCTGCGCCTCTATACCCTGGGATGCATCGACAACCAACACTGCACCTTCGCAGGCAGCAAGGCTTCTTGATACCTCATAGTTAAAGTCAACGTGGCCCGGGGTATCAATTAAATTAAGCTCGTAGGTTTCGCCTTCATAATCGTAGAAAAGCCTTACGGCACGTGCCTTTATGGTGATGCCGCGTTCCTTTTCCAATTCCATATCGTCAAGAATCTGCTCGTCCATATCACGCTGTTCAATGGCACCGGTTGCCTCAATAAGACGGTCTGCAAGGGTTGACTTACCGTGGTCAATATGGGCAATTATTGAGAAATTCCTGATTTTTTCCATTCTCGATTTTGTCATTAACTTATCTTCTCTTTCCTGCTAAATTAAAAACTTCCGTTATTTTCGCGCATAATATTACGGTAGTCAAGGTCGCCTCGTGACAAGCTGTGTATAAGTGCTTCTGCTGTTGCCACATTTGTTGCAAGAGGCACCGTATGCATATCGCAAAGCTTCAAAAGCGACTGCATATCAGGCTCATAGCTCTGAGCAAAAGGATCCCTGAATGAAAGGACCATATCAATCTCATTATAAGCAATTCTTGCGGCGATCTGCTCAGACCCGCCTTCTCTTCCGGGAAGGAATCTGTTTACCTTAAGACCGGTAGCTTCTTCTATAAGACCGCCTGTAATACCGGTAGCCAGAAGTGTGTGCTTAGCAAGAACACTCTTGTAAGCGAGGCAGAATTCAACCATAAGATCTTTCTTTTTGTCATGTGCAATAAACGCTATATTCATATGTACCACCCTTTCACTTTTTTAATTATCTGTATCTTCTTTTGAAAAGACGTCTTTTCTTTAAGTTAATAAGAGGAACATCCTCACCCTCAAGCCTTGAAGCAATGTTTTTTATAGCTTTTCCGGCAACAGAATGTCTGTCTGTGACGCTTAAATTACCTTCATATGCATTTATCAGAACCTTGGGGTCTTCCGGGATAATTCCGATAAGCTTAACCGAAACCGTGAAAAGCATCTCCTCGGCATTTGCCACAATTCCCTTCTCCGAAAGTTCCGGAATAAGCTTATTTATAAGCAGCCATTTCACTTTGATATCCGGATAATCCTCTTCCATAATTCCAGCCACACGGTCAGCATCCCTCATAGCAGCTCTGTCCGGCACTGAAACAATAATAGCTTCCTCCGCAGAATTAAGTGCACACTTAAAGCCATATTCTATTCCTGCAGGGCAGTCTATCAGGATATAATCAAATCTGTTTTTAAGGTCCTCGCACAATGCTTTGAATTTATCCTGATCAAGGTCTTCTTTCTCTTTGGTCTGAGATGCGGGAAGCATATACAGACTCTTATAAATCTTGTGCTGAATCCATGCATCCTCCAGAGGAAGAACTTCATCAACCACATCTATAACATCATAAAGTGCTTCATCTTCAAATCCTAAAACCATATCGAGATTACGAAGCCCCGTATCTGTATCTATCAAAAGAACTCTCTTTCCGGAAAGAGAAAGTGCCACGCCAAGGTTTGCTGTAACCGTAGTCTTTCCCACTCCGCCTTTTCCGGAGGTTATAACAATTATCTTTCCCAAAATTCTCCCTCCTAATATAATTTATCAATTCCAAGGGTATATTCCGGATCGTTTTCGGCATTAAGATATGCATCTATTATCGCCTTTGCCACAGGCCCGCAGAAGGAACCGCCGCCACCTCGTTCTATTACAACAGCAACGGCTATTTTAGGATCTTCGTATGGTGCATAGGCAACAAACAAACCATTGTCACTTCCGCCGTAAACTTCCGCTGTTCCGGTTTTTGCCGCAACTTTAACGGGGTAATCCTTAAAATAAGCCTGAGCCGTACCGGATGTTGCCACCAGCCTCATTCCGTATCTTATAGCATCAAGATTTTCCATATCCAGGCTTATCCTGCCGCTTTCTTCAACCTCAGTAAGACTTATTATATCCTCACCGTCATAAGAATAAATCCCCTTTACCAGGTGAGGTTTATATCTCACTCCGCCGGATGCAATCTGCGCAACATAGTTTGCCAGCTGAATCGGTGTAAACTTGTTATCATCCTGTCCGATTGATGCCTGAAGAGTATATCCTTCATACCAGGGCTCTCCCCGCTCCGCTTTTGTTTCCGGTGATGCCACACTTCCCGCCACTTCGGGAAGCTCTATCCCGGTATTTTCGCCGAGACCGAATTTTCTTGCATAATCCGCAATCTTATCAATTCCCAGCTTGTGTCCCACAGTATAGAAATAGTAATTGCAGGAATCCTTTATAGCTGTGGTAACATTTACAAATCCGTGGTCATGAAGGCACTTGAAATGCCCTTGTCCCAGCTTGTATATAACCTCGTCCTTTATAAGGCCATCGGTACTTATTATATTTTCTTCCAGTGCCGCCGTTCCTACAAGCATTTTGAATGTAGAACCCGGTGAATAAGTACCTAAAAGAGCTCTGTTGAAAAGAGGCATATTACTATCCGATACAAGCCTTGAATAGTTTTCATTGAATTCTTCTATCGGGTAGTCAGGATAAGATGCCATACATATAACTTCGCCGCTTTCAATATCAAGTGCAACAGCTGCACCACCTGCTACATCGGCACCATAGCCCCGCACTCCGTGATTTGCGTAGATATCATCCACAGTTTCAGCAAGTGCTTTCTCTGCGGCTTTCTGAACGTCAAGGTCTATTGTAAGATAAACAGAATTTCCGCTAACTGCTTCTTCTGCTTCTGTAAAAGCCACATAATGCCCATCCTCGTCCTGCTCGACAACCATTCTTCCGGATGTACCCTTAAGAGTCTGCTCAAGATATTGTTCAAGTCCATCCTTGCCGAGATAGTCGTTCATTCCGTATCCGGATTCTTTAAGCTCTTTATATTCGGTATCACTTATAAGACCTGTTCTTCCGAGAATATGTGCGCCGAGATTTCCGTGAGGATAATCCCTGACAGGCTTTGTAAGTATATTCACACCACGGTAATCGCTGTAATGCTCCTTTATTGATACAACCGTATCCTGCGAAACATCTTCTGCCAGATTATAGGATATATTTGTGGAGAAGCCTCTTATAAGCATTGTATAGCGAACCCCGACTATAAGTCTTTTCTCTTCTTCGGTATATTCCCTGTCCACTCCGAAAAGCAAGGCATAATGCTCTACCGTTTCTGCCGCAGTATAATCCTCCGGTATCTGCATTTCTTTTTTCCAGCTCTCTTCACGATTTTCATCCGAAAAAGTAAAGCTGTAAGGTCTTTCTTCTGTAATCGGCAATTCATCCGATGAAGGAACATCCCCGTTAAGATTCAATATTTCATGAATTTTCACTATTATCTCATTTATTTCTCCGTCATCCATTCCGCTGACACGCTGAAAATCGACAGAAAAACCCATACGGTTTCCCACAATCACTCTTCCGTAGCGGTCATAAATCTCTCCGCGCGGTGCATTTACCTTTATGGTTCTTTGTGTTCTTGAAAGGCTTTTTTCGTAATTTTCCTGTCCCTCTACAATCTGAAGCATTGCAAGCTTGGTTATTGCAATTGCAGCAAATAAAATCAATGCTATATAAATTACTATATATCTCTTTTTGTTTTCCATCACAGATGCACCTCCTGGCTTGCTCTGCGAATTCTTCTGGCAACATAGAAAACCGGTAAAACAATAATTCCGTTGTATACTGCCTTTATTGCAATAATCTTAAATGCTTCTCCGGGCAGAATTGCACTTTGCCAGATTGCGGTATTTATGAGCAAAAGAATTGTTTCATACAAAACAGTAACAATTCCGCAGTAAACACCCACTACCATCCTGCTTTCCGTATATATGTACTTATTAAGCAAAATGCAAAGACACACAGTACCTATTAAAAGAAGGGTTGTGACACCATAAATCTTTCCGAAAAGCAAGTCTGTTGCCGAGCCGAAAATAAGCGCATACATGGTACCTTCCGAATCTTTAAGATACAACGCATACACAAAGAGCATTACAAAAATCAGATTAGGAGTTGTTCCGCCAATGCTGAATTTATCTATTATGGGGCTGCTTTGAAAAAAGAAAACAACAAACAACATTAAAAAACGTATAATCATTTTTAACTTTGATTTCATAAGCACCCCTCACTTTCTTTAATTATCTGTTTCTTCCGCCGTTTCGTTAAGGTATTCTTCATTCATGATATTTGTTATAACCATAACCTCTTTAGGTGTTTTTATGTTTCCCGTAGGCTCAATTATAGCAGTGCCGGAAATATCCTCTTCCTTTATTTCCTTTACTCTGCCTATAATAAGCCCTGAAGGATAGACATTTCCGCTTCCCGATGTAACTATGTAATCGCCGGGCGTTATATTAGCATCCTTCGATATCGAGGTCATTTTACAGTTTCCGCTGAGCAAAGAGTCTCCCTCCACTATGCCCACATCGCCTGTACGGCTCACTTGCGCACCACATGCTGTACCCGGCTCCGTTATGGTGACAACCTTTGCCCAGTTGGTTCCGATAGTTTCTATTTTTCCTAAAACTCCGCCGGAATCCAGCACAACACAATCTTCCTCAAGACCGTCTTTTTCACCTTTATCTATTATAAAATACGAGTACCACCCGGTTGGATCAACGGATATAACCGAGGCAGCGGTCATCTCAAATTCACTATGCTTTTCTTTGATGTCCACAAGCGCTCTCAGCCTTTCGTTTTCCGACCTGATTTCGTTGTTTTGTGCTACTTTTTCTTCCAGAAGCAATACTTTTGACTTAAGCGAAGCATTTTCCTCTTTCAGCTCCGCCATATCGGAAAAATAGCCAAATCCGTAATCAATTACATTATCTATTCCCACAAAAAGCTTTTGAAAAGGCTTTGCAACAATTCCTGCCACATCACCTATTATTCCGCTTTTAGCATCTTCTATTGTACTTACAGCCATCGAAATCAATACCAATGCCACAATTCCGATGAGCCAGAATAATTTCTTTTTCAAGAAAATCACCTGCTAATTATTTATTCTTTTTTCCTATACTCCTGAATCCCTTTATATCCCCCGAATCTTTCATCAGGGCTCCAAGCCCTTCTGCAGCACAGGTTATCGGATTTTCGCTCAGGGTAACCTTAAGCCCTGTTTCAGCCGCCAGAAATTCATCAAGCCCTTTAAGCATACTTACCCCGCCGGTAAGATAAATGCCGTTTGCTGTTATGTCACCCGTAAGCTCAGGCGGAGTCTTTTCCAAAACCTTTCTGATACATTCAAGTATCGCCGTAACATAGTCAGACAAAGCTTCTCTCACCTGCTCGGGAGATATTGACATTGTTTTGGGAAGCCCTGTAAGAAGGTCTCTTCCCTTAAAGCTAATTGCGCTTTCTCCTTCATATGCCGCTGCTGAGCCTATTGTATTTTTAATTTCACTTGCCGTTGGATTTCCGATGAGCAAGGAATAGTTTTTCCTTATATAGTTAATTATGGCATTGTCCATGGCATCTCCCGCAACACGGATAGAGCCGCTTGCAGATACCCCCATAAGAGAAATCACAGCAGCCTCGCACGTTCCGCCGCCAATGTCAACAATCATATTGGCACTTCCGCCTTCAACAGCTAAACCAAGGCCTTTTGCCGCGGCAACAGGCTCATCCACAACAGTCGCCTGACGTGCTCCGCAGCCTAATGCAACATCCTCAACCGCACGTTTTTCAACTTCGGTAGCCTCAAAGGGAACGCCTATCGCTATCCTGGGCCCGAAAAAGCCGTAATGCCTTATTGTCTTGTCAATAAAGGTTTTAAGCATTATTTCAGCCATGTGATAATCGGCTATTACCCCATCTCTCAAAGGATAAATAACCTCAATGTATGACGGTGTTCTTCCAAGCATTTCTTTTGCATCATTACCTACTCTTACCACCTTCTTCTGCCTGGTATCATAGGCAACAGCCGAAGCTTCATTAAGCAGAATTCCATGCTCTTTTAAATATATTCTGGTATTTGTCGTACCCAAATCTATGCCGATGTTTTTTGAAAAGAAAGGCATTTTTTATCTCCCTTCAAAGGTAAACTCTTCTTTAAGTAATTTCGTAAGTGCCTCTTTCGGAAGACCTACGACATTGGAAAATTCGCCGTCAGTTCCGCTTACAAAAGCACCGCCCTCATCCTGGATGCCATAAGCACCGGCTTTGTCCATAGGAGAGCCGCCGGCTATGTATTTCTCTATTTCTTCATTTGAAAGATTTCTGAACGTAACCTTTGTTTCCGCACACTTTGCCACGGTTTTACCGGTTTTCGCATCAGCCACACAATACCCCGTATATACCGAATGAGTATTTCCTGAAAGCATCTTAAGCATTCTTTTCGCATCAGCTTCATCCGAAGGCTTTCCCAGTATTTCACCCTTTAATGCAACAACCGTGTCCGCCGCAATAATAAGGGCATCTTTTCCCACATAATTTCTTGCAATATGCGACGCTTTAAGAAGTGAAAGCTCACGTACCAGTATATCAGGCTCCCTTATTCCGATATTCTCATCAATATCCGCAGGCTCAACTGTAAATGTAAGCCCCATCTCAGCCAAAATTTCTTTCCTCCTGGGAGACATGGATGCAAGTATATATTTCATAGTTATCAACTCCGGATTTTATACGCCGGTGGAGCCGAATCCTCCGCCCGCTCTTTTTGTTTCTGAAAGCTCGTCTTTTTCAATTAAAGCAACCTGTATAACGGGAGAAATAACCATCTGGGCAATTCTGTCCCCGTTCTTTATTTCGAAAGGCTCATCAGAAAGGTTAACGAGCGCCACCTTTACCTCGCCTCTGTAGTCTGAGTCAATTACGCCTACACAGTTAGGAAGGGTTATTCCTTTTTTTGATGCAAGACCGCTTCTTGCATATAAATATGCTGCATAGCCATCAGGAACAGCAATGGCAAATCCCGTGGAAATGAGTTTTCTTTCCATGGGATTAAGTGTAATATCTTCTTCGATGCAGGCAGAAACGTCCATTCCTGCTGCCCCTTCTGTCTGATATGCGGGCAAAACCGCATCCTTTG